>CAYGMR010000098.1:7159-13823 GCA_964350725.1 uncultured Ardenticatenaceae bacterium
CCTTCTATCGAATTCCTGGTAACGAATCCAGCCACCGTACAGCGTTACGAGCCCCACACCTTCCCCGCTGATATCTCCAAACCGGCCACTATTTTTGTTTGGCCCTACGCAGCTATTGATTTCATGCA
Organism: uncultured Ardenticatenaceae bacterium; assembly: GCA_964350725.1. Lineage (GTDB taxonomy): Bacteria > Chloroflexota > Anaerolineae > Promineifilales > Promineifilaceae > JAACFF01. The sequence goes on from CAYGMR010000098.1 coordinate 7,288, forward strand.
AAACGCTGTCGCGCCGCCCGCTCATGTCATTATCACAGAAGGCCCATTAACCCACGGCGATCTGGAACCTGATGCCTATCCGCTTTATGTGCGTTACGACATCCAAGCACCGCCAGCCACACTTAATAAACCGCTGGCGATTTTTGAGAATGGGTTACAATTACAAGATGGTAGCGCATCACTTAATCAGAAACAGGAACTTGCTGTGACGTTGACATGGGCAGCAGAAACGGCTGCTTCGACGGCGCTCAGCACAAGCACTTCGACTACGCTCAGCACAAACACGGACCCTAACATCAACGCTTTCGTCCATATCAGCGGCCCGGACGGTTTGATCGGCCAATTTGATGCGCCAGCAGCCCAAGGTCGCTGGTCAAACGCCTGGTGGCAGCCGGGCATCAATGTCACAGAAACACGACTCATCCAGCTTGATGAACCTTTTGACGCGGCACAGCACGAAATTCTTGTGGGTCTCTACGACACAGAAACAGGCGAACGCCTGGCTATTTTGGAGGCAGATGGAGCACCAAGTACAGCAACGGCCACTTCGACTTCACCCAGTACGGCCGTAACCATCGAACCAGAATGAAACAGCTAAAATCACGATGTAACCGCACACACCTGACAATTGCCTGCCTGCTTTGCAGTCTAATCATGCTGGCACTCGGCAGCTTGAGCAGCACTGCACAAGAAGGATTGCCACGCGCAACACCCGATGCCGAAGGCATTATCTACGTCGAAGTGCAGCCCAATGACTCTTTTTGGGCGATTGCAGCCCGATCTGGCCTGCGGCTTGAAGAATTATTGGAACTCAACGGTTTAACCGAAAACTCGATTATGCAGCCAGGCGATTTGCTGATTATCGGCTATGGCACACCGCCAGCGACACCGACATCCAATATCCCCACACCAACCCTGGCACCGCCGACGCTGACACCAACGCCAATTATCCCCAATACAACCATCTGTCTGGCCGCTTTTGAAGACAGTAACCAAAACAGCATTTTTGATTCTGGCGAGGCGCTGCGCCCGAATGTGGCGTTTACTGTGTATGACGATACGGCCGTTGTCACCAACTACATCACCGATGGCATATCAGAACCATTTTGCATCGAAGGGTTAACGGCAGGCACATACCACGTCACCCGCTCAGTGGCACGCAATGAAATCTTGACCACACGCGGCGATTGGGCACTTACTTTGTTTGAAGGTGCGAATTTGAACCAATCTTTTGGCAGCTATACGGGCATCCCTTCACCAACGCCAACAATTTTCATCGCTGAAGAACAAGCAACGGCCGTTGCTTTGCCAACCCAACTTCCACAGACAAACAACAACAATAGGGCCACCTTGCTTACCATGCTCTTAATAGCCAGTGGTTTTGTTTTGCTCTTGAGCGTGGCTGTGTTAATCTTTTGGATTGTAATCAAGAGAAAAAAGGATTAAAACCATACAGATGTCTGGTGACTGTCATACCCGCACAGGCGGGTATCCAAACAGTTGGATTCCTATCTGCGCAGGCATGATCTGTATGTTACAAAAGGGTTTTTATGAACAAGAAAACGATAAACTTACTATTATTAGCAGGATGTTTATTCCTGATTTTTGGTTGGGCAGGCAGTATTGAAGCAGCCAGTTCAAATCACAGTTTGGCGCAAACAGAGATGGCTACAATTTGCGTCAATGCGTTCCATGATGAAAATGCAAATGGACAACATGAAGACAATGAAGGCTTCATGGCTGGTGTTACCTTCATTATTGCCGATGAATCAACCGTTATTGCCCAGGCAGTTTCGAATGGCACCAATACGGCCGTTTGTTTTGAAAACCTGACTCCCGGCACCTATCAAGTCGCCCAAGACGTACCTGCACCACTCGAAATGACTACTGCGGCCAACACATCGATAGATGCCGTTGCTGGCAATCCGATCGGTCTGGAATTTGGCAGCCGTGTCCCTGTGCAAAACACGGCCCCCACAGAACCAGAACCAGTTGATGAAGTAACGGCCGAACCCACCCCAGAACCAGCCGCCGCAGAAAGCGGCTTCAACATCGTCGCCTGGGGCGGTCTGCTCGTCATTATTTTGGCTATAATTTTGTTGGGCATCATAATATTCGCCCTGCTGCGCCGCTAAACTTTTCTATTTTTCTGCCACGGATTCTCTCGGATTGACACGGATTTTAATAGCACCCCCATCCGTGCGACACTGTGGCAATCCGTGGCATCTTCCCAGAACTAAAAATGAAGCAGTCCGAGTTTCACCAGAAATATGGACCCTGGGCCTTGATCACAGGCGCATCTTCGGGGATTGGTGCGGAATTTGCACGGCAGTTGGCGGCACTGGGCATGAACTTGCTCCTGGTGGCACGTCGCGAAACACGGATGCAAACTTTAGCAGCGCAGTTACAATCCATTCATGGCATTCAAACTCGGGTTTTAGGGTTAGATTTATCCCAGGAAGATTTTTTGCCTGCAGTTCAAGCCGCAAGCAGCGACATCGAAATCGGGCTATTGGTGAACAATGCCGGTTTCAGCAAGACGGGCAAACTGCTTGATCAATCGCTGGCTTCAGATTTAGAGATGTTGTATGTCAACGGCCGTACCCCGCTCATCTTAACCCATACCTTTGGCCAGCAAATGCGCCAACGCCAACGCGGCGGCATCATTTTTGTCTCTTCCATCGCCAGTTTCACACCCATTCCTCTGTGGACGCATTATGCCGCGACAAAAGCATACGGCCGTTACCTGGCAGAAGGACTCGCCGACGAACTGCAAGCTGACAATATAGATGTCCTCGCGCTTTGTCCAGGCACTACGGCGCGCACAGAATTTGCCGACGTGGCGGGCATTGATGAATTTATGGCATTGGATGCAGAGACAGTTGTGGCCGATGGCCTCAAACAGTTAGGGCGCAAAAAACGTTCAATTCCAGGCAATTTTTACAAGGTGGGCATTTTTGCATCTCGTTTTATGCCTTCGCATGTCAATCGGTTTGTATTCGGCCGTATTATTGGCTCATTACAAAAATAATATGCATTCGGTAGGGGCGGGACAGACGGGAGATCGGCGTGCCATGCAGAACGGCATCCTCTCCCGGCAGTCTCGCCTGCGTCCCTTGCCATGCGGAATGGCATCCTCCCCCGTCTGCCTCACCCGCATATGTATTCCGGGCGAGATGATGCGGAGAAAATGTTGCCATTATTCGATAATGTTATGCCGCATCATCCCGCCCTTACCGATGTTTATGGATTGCGGGAAATCCACAAATTACAATGACAGATAAAACGACAACAGCCTTCACATTGCATATATCGCGTTTCACACTGCGGGTGCAAAAGAAGCAGCTATTTCTGCTTGCGGCGCTGCTGTTGGCGTTGATTGCAGCCTGGCCGTTACTCTCAAATCCTGGCTTTTTGAATACACGCGGCGGCGGCGATAGTCCATTCCTGCTCCAAAGATTGCAGCAACTCGAAACGGCCGTTCGTGATGGTCATTTTCCCGTGCGCTGGATGCCGGATGCCAATTACGGCTACGGTTATCCGTTCTACAATTATTATGCCCCTCTCTCAATATACATCGCTGTATTTTTTCGTTTCATCGGATTTAATTATGTAGGGGCTATCGAAGCAGCACAGGTTTTGGGTTTTATCGTTGCCGCCTGGGGGGCTTTCAAATTGGGGACACGTTGGTTGGGAAGTTCATGGGCAGGATTGTTAACGGCCGTTGCCTACACCTATGCCCCCTTCCACATGGTCAACATCTATGTGCGCGGCGATTCGTTGGCCGAATTTTGGGCGATGGCCTGGTATCCCTGGATTTTGCTAGCTGCAGCCAATTTAATGCAGTGTGTCGAAAATCAGACCAACGATGAAAGCGGCCCGTTGGCCTGCCAGCGCGAAATCGCCATCTTGGGTCTCATCTATGCGGCTTTGATCCTGAGCCACAATATTTCAGCTTTGATCTTTTCCCCGTTTTTATTGCTCTACATTTTATTGCGCTGGTTGTTGCTCCCCAAAGAAGCCGCAGCCAAACAAACTTCTGCATTTATGGGGCGTGTTCCACAGCTGCTGCCGCCGCTTCTGGCCGTGTTGTTGGCCTTCGCCCTGTCCGCCTGGTTCTTTGTACCGGCCCTACTCGAACAAGATTTTGCCCAACTGGGGCCCGTAACAGAAGGCTATTTCCATTACAGCAATCATTTTCGCGGCCTCAATCTCGTCCAACTCAAATTATGGTTTGATTATGGGGTCACAGGCGGCAATGCGTTTCGTATGGGGTTGTTGCAAGCGTTAACGGCCGTTCTGGGCACAATCATCCTTATCACCCGCAAAGAACTCGCGTTAGTCACCCGCATCTTCATCCCGCTCGCACTCATTGTTAGCACTTTCATGCTGACCTCCTTGTCACAAATCTTGTGGGATGTCTTGCCGCTGCTCTCTTTCACACAATTTCCCTGGCGTTTCCTGTCCGTGCAAGCACTGCCTGCCGCTTTAGCCATCGGCACCCTGGCTCTTTTGCCGTGGCGACGCTTTATTGTGCCGCTGCTGCTGATTTTAATCACCCTCAGCGGTCTGGCAGCCCTACGCACCGACCATCTCATCCTCAGTGACAGTGACATGACGGCTGAAAAATTGGCGCAATACGAATGGTTTAGCGGCAATATCGGCACAACCGTCAGCGCAGAATATCTGCCGCCCAGCGTGCAGCCGCGCCCCTTCTCGACAGCATGGCTCAATGGCACACCTCGCGACAGCGTACGCGCCTTGCAAGGGGAGCTAATTTCTGCAACGCTGCTAGAAAGACGCACAGATCAACAGATTTGGCAGGTAGAAACGGCCGTGCCGAGCGCAGCCGATTCTGACACAACTCTCCTCTTCCCCACGCTCGCCTGGCCCGGCTGGAATGCAACAATAGACGACATGCCGGGGTCGCTATCCCCTGCCCCTGGCTCAGGTTTGTTGCAATTAGCTGTGCCCGCGGGCATGCACACAATCACATTACAATTGCAGCGCACGCCCAATCGCCTCTTGATGGAATTGCTTTCCTTAGCGGCATTCGTCGTCGCACTTTGGTTTTGGCAGCCAAAACCGGATCTAAAATGGGCATGGTTAGGTATCGGGCTGCTCCTCCTGCTGCTTGTAGCCACGCTTTGGCCGCAGCCAACAGTTACACAGGATGATCTCACCTGGGATTTCGCCCAGATGGGGTATTTGCACCACGACATTGAAGGTGTGGCTTTTGAAAATGGGGCCGTGCTCGAAAGCTATTCCTACAACCAAGAATCTGTCAATGCTGGCGCGACAATGACAGTTACACTCAATTGGCAAGAGGGGTCAAACAGTCCGGCAACGTTGGCGTTAACCACACCCGCTGATGCGTGGCCTGCCATCCAACCTGCACCGCCGCCCATCGCCAGCCAAACCATGCCTGCATTACAACCAGAAACCGTTTTCAGCTTTGAAATTCCTGCCAACGCACCCTCGGGCTTGATTATTCCGCGACTCACATTCGCCGACAGCCGGGCGTTAATGCCTTCAGGACAAACACGCGGCGATATTTATTTACGGCCGTTTCACATCCAAAACGAGCTGCCCGCCAACAGTGACCTCAGCTTAGACGTGCGTGCTGTGGATGCAACGATGCATGATCTACAAACCCTCGATATCCAATTAGCCTGGTACACAGACAAAGCCCTCAGCCACAATTACAAAGTTTCTCTACGTCTGAATGATGCCAATGGACAGCTCATCGCACAACAAGATACACAGCCCGGCTTTGGTTTTCAACCCAGCAGCGGTTGGCCGCAAAAAACCTGGGTAAACGATTGGTTGGCGCTGACATTGCCTGACACTTTGTCGCCAGCAGCCCCCTATTCCTTAGCAGCCTATCTTTATGCAGTTGACAGTGGTGAGGTTGTTTTGACACGTCTTTTGGGTGAAATCACACCTGGGACTAACACAGTTACATTTGAGCCACACACGCCTGTTTTTGATTTACCAGTGGATGTTGTGGGAAAAACGGCCGTTTACCAAACCAATTCTACGCCCCTCATTCAACTACACGGCCATAAATATACAGAAACTTCCGCAGCACTAACTTTAACGCTCTACTGGGAAGCGCTCGCTGATATTCAAAACAACTACACGCGCTTCATCCATTTCGTCGATGCCAACAGCGGTGAAATCATCACCCAAGTTGACAGCACACCACACTTCAACAGCTACCCAACGAACCAATGGCAACCTGGGGAAATCGTCAGCGACACTATCACAGTGGATCGCAGTCTGCTCCCTGCTGACTATATTGTTTTGGTCGGTTTTTATGAGCGGGTGGGCAATGATTTTATGCGCTTAACGGCCGTTGCCCCCGATGGTTCCCAATTTGCAAACGATCGTGTGCCGCTGACTACCTTGGATTAAATAAACAGACAACACTATCTTTGCAATTTTCACGGATGGACACAAATAGGACCATAAATCGGTGAAAATGCTTCGGTTTCACTCAGCACAAGCCTGTGTCTATCCGTGGCCAAAAAGTT
>CAYGMR010000099.1:0-13366 GCA_964350725.1 uncultured Ardenticatenaceae bacterium
ATAGCGCAGCATCATCGCAGCTTGCGTGCTATTCTGGATACAACCTGGAGAAAACTGGGGAGCCAAACGCGCCAGGTTTTTGCCGCCTTGTCTGTCTTCCGCGGTTCCTTTGCGCGGGAGGCGGCCGGGCAGGTGGCAGGGGCCAGCCCACAAATACTGATCCGCCTGGTTGCCCATTCACTGCTGAAATTCGATCGCGAAGAAGATCGCTATGAGCTGCATGAGATGCTGCGCCAATTCGCCGCTGAAAAATTGGCCAGCACACCTGAATTCGAACAAGTTATAACGCGACGACACTTCATCTATTTCAATGATCTGGCTCAACGCGGCGGTGCAGCGCTGCGTGGTGGCGACCAGTCCTATTGGATGGCTTGCCTGGAATTGGAACAAAATAATATTCACCAGGCCATTGATTGGGCGGTCAATCATGATATTGAAGCGGCTGCGCGCTTAACTGTTTCGCTACACATTTATTGGTACACAATCGGGCTGAATCAGGAGGCTATTCAGCAATGTGAACGACTGCTGCCGTACCGGAATCGTTTATCAACAACTATTTTTCCCTGGCTGCTTGCCGCCTATGCCGAAGCGTTGGTGTTGGCCGGTAACCCAAAAGAATCTGTTATCAAAGCCTATGATGCGCTGCGGTTATTCATAGAACAAGATGATCCTGCTGGTTTAACATTCACTTATTTTCTGCTGACAACAACTGCCCGTCGGATGAGTGCCGATATCGACATCTCCATTCGGCTTGCGCAGACAGGGTTGCAATTTGCGCCTTCAATTGGATCGGATACCTACTATACGTCTTTGCTGCTTGAAAGCTCAAGTGATTCATTGATGCGGGCCGGACACTTTGCAGAAGCAAAATCCCAAATCATGCGAGGCCATGGGTTGTGTTTACAAAGAGACGATCTTATGTCTGCCAATTACTTTCTGGTGCAAATGTCAATCCTGGCAATTATGCAGGATCGGAGAGCGGAGGCTCGTCGCTACGCCAAGCGGTGTCTGGATAATGCCCGACAAATGAAAATGCTGGTAACAGAAATCATGGTGTTAGATATCCTGTGTGAAATCGCACGTGCAGATGGCAATTTTGATCTGGCGGAACAGTACGCTATGGACCAATTAATAATAGCCAGAGAAGCGAATTTCAAATATTATCTGGCTGGTGCTGTACTCGACGTGGGCCACATTCTAATGGCTAAAGGCAGCTTCTCTGAAGCATTGCCATTTTTACGTGAAGCAGCCGTGCGCTTCCAGGAAATTGGGGACCAAGTTTACATGGCCCAGGTCATTAAGGATTTCTCCCTATGGATATGGCATGCTAACAAACAGCAGCCAAGTTCGGCGCGCTGGTTAGCATGTGCAGCTGCTAAAGAGAAGCATCAATTGCTCACGCCCTATATGAAAACTTGGTTGGCTAATTTCTGTGCCGATTTGAAGGCTGGGTTGGGTGAAGAAACGTTTGCCACCGCATGGGCCGCAGGTGAGGATTTGACTGTCGATGAAGCGATGGCAGAGATATCGCTTGCTTTACCGCTTGAACCAAACGGTATTGGGTGAGAACCATCCCTTTTGAAAATTGCACCACGCAATTCGTTTCAACTTTCTTTGGCAAGAGATAGATTTGTTAATTAGCTTCTACAAGCAACGGCCGTAACCAAACCACATCCCCTTCACCAAAGCCGGGTTGCACAACTTGCAAACGTTGACCTGTCTCGGCGATATAAAGGCCCACCTCAATAGGATATTCGCCTGGGGCTAAATCAGGTGGCAGTTCGATTTGGTAGTTGTCGACGATGACTTCATCTGTCAGCCAGCGGTTCGTGGGATATTGATTTTGTTGGGGCTGGCTGTCTTGTTGCCAGACGCAGCAACGGCCGTCTGGATATAGCAGATGTACAAATACTGTGTAGTCGTTTGTAGGCTCGGTTAGCGCTTGCCAGACTAGTGAAAGTTGATAGTTATTGTCTGTTTCTGGTACCAAATCATAGCCCAACAATTGAATTTCGTTTCCCAGTGTTGCATCAAACGGATAGGTCATTGGCGGCGGCGTAAAGCTGCGTTCTGTTGGGGTGATTTGTAACGCACCTAGATCGGTTGTGTAGATTATCTCGTCATTTTCAAGTACGTTTAGGTGTAATTGATAATCCCCGGAGATGCTCGTATCGGGTATCTGTAGGGTTTGATGGTCAATGACAAATTGAGGCACAGGCCAGGTGTCAAAAGGGTAGGTGTCGTGGACGGGTTGGGTGCTGTGGATGCTACGGCCGTTGCCATCCCTATCAACCAGCACAAACTCCACTGTCATCGCTGGCAGTTCCTGATTGGCTTGCCACCACAACGCCACCCCCCAAGGTTCGCCTGTTGTCACAGATGTCGCGCCACGTTCATAGCCCAACAAACGTAAACCAGGGCGTACTGTCTCGTAAAGGGCGAAGGGTGGTTGCGCTAAGTGTGCCGGTGGCTCACTTGTCGTGATTGGAACCTTGTCTATGCTGAAGGTGTCGCCGGCGTAACGGCCGTTTGCATCCAAAAGGGGTAAGCGTGTACCTTGTTCTGCTTCAAATAGGCCTACACGTAGTCGATAATCCCCCGGTGGTGTTCCTGGGGGAATGGGGACATCTATGTGCTGGATAATAATTTCACCTGGCTGCCACTGTTCTGCCGGATAAGCAAATGTCTCGACCTGGCTCCAGCGCTTGCCCCACGCATCTTCCAAATGTACAAAAGGGGTATAGTCGGCTGGCGGTGTGTTGTTGACTTGCCAAAACAAGGTGAGTGGCAGGGAATCATTGGCAGCAGCCGTGCCCATGTCGAACCCAATTAATGAAACCACATCGCCAAAATTAGCCTCAGTGGGCTGCGCCACTGCAATTGTTGGTGTTTCTGTGAAGGTGTAGGCTGTGAAAGCGTCATGAGGATGGCCGTTTGTTGTACTGGCTGCTTGGGAGAGATACGGCCGTGTCCAGGCTGGGGCGGGGCTGTTGTGTGGATAGACGATCAGCGCCGCGCCTTCAGCTGGAAAGACCAGCGCATTGCTGCCGGGCAGCCAATTGACAAGTTCATAATTCGCGCTCAGGAAGGCGACAGTGGGATGCTGGTAATGGGGGGCTGCCACATAAACAGTTTTTTCATTCAGGTCTGTTCCGTCCAGAAATTTAGCCACAGCCGCCAAATCGCCGTCAGCTTCGTACAACAAAATGCGTGATTTTGCCCATTGTTCAAAATAGGTTTGATAAGTTGACAACCCACCTGACAACAGAATCAACAAGCCCACGAACAAAACCGCAAATGTCACTGGCGGATAGCCAAAACGTTTTTCCAGATCGTGGAACAAGATCACGACACCCAGCGCGGGTAAATAAAAAATGAAGGGGATAAGCCCGATAGCGCGCAAATTGCTGGGTACGATTTCACCCGTCGCCAATGCTGTCGGCAGCAGCATGACCAGTGGCGCGGTAATAAGCAAGATCAAGGTGGCGCGCTGCCAATCATATGGAAAGCGCCGCCAGCGCCAAATCGCGATGATCCAACCGACGACGAGTAACCCACCCCAGAACCAGTTGAATAACGGCCGTGCCGGTAAATTAAAGCGCCAAAAAGGATCACCAACTAGAAAAAACATACTCAATGACTTAATGAAGCTGTCCTGCAACGAAAGTTGGCTGGCACTGGGGGATACTTGTCCGATACGCACCCAAAAGGTATCAGGGTGCGTCACAAAATAACCCAGCAGGGGCAATAAAACTAAAATGGCAACCCCTAGAAACAAAGCTAATTGCTGCCAACGCAAGCGCCAGTTAGAACGATTAAATACAAAAGGCAATACAGTTAGGAATAGTAAGAATGGAAAAACACGCACAGCCAGATAGGTGTAGGCTGCAAGCCCCAAAAACAGTCCGCCCGCTATTAGCCAGCGCTTGTCATCGCGGCGCATGCCACGGAACAAAGCGGCAATGGTCAACGCTTGTAGCAGAGGCTGGGTGATGGCGCGAAACCCCAGGCGGCTAAATAAAACATGCCAGAAGCTGACAGCCAACAAGGCTGCGGCCAAAATGGCGATGCGGCGGTCGGCGAGCAGTTCGCGCCCTAACCAATAAGTGGTAGCGATGGTCAAAAGGCCCACGAAAGCGGCCGTTAAGCGCAATGCAAAAACAGATTCGCCGACCAGATACATCATTGCCCCAGCCAGGTAAAAAAACAGAGGTTCTTTACCCGTATAGCTGGGGATAAAGATGGGGCGCTCACCACGTAAGCCAATATCTGCTGACAAGATCGCATTGGCGGCCTCGTCGTAATGCAAACCGGGCGGTGCTTGTGGCAGACCTGGCAGACGTAAAGCTGCCGCGACTAATAAACAAAGCACCATAAAGGCAAGCGCATGATAGCGCGTTAAGCGATTCATGCGCTTGATTTTAGCCTTGCATAGGGTATTCGGCTATGACGTTTAACAAACGTTTGGTAAATTTAGTTAAGTCGAAAGACAACTTGTTTCTGGACACGCCCTCAGGCATATACTGGTTGCGGCGCGTCTGCTGCTTGTTTCATTGTGTCTGCGAGCAGGGTGTAGACGTTTGTCCACGCTTGTTTGACCTCGGCCGTAAACATTGCGCCCAGCCCTTGTTCTAGCGTCCAGAGTACTGTTGCGCCAACGATGTCATAATCAGCAGGTTGTATACCATAACCGGCGTGTCGCTGTCCCAATTTTTGCACAGCGGGCACGACTGCTGCTAGGTTGTCGAGATTGGCCACGGCAACACCGATCATTTGCATCAATTTTTTGCCCTGTTCTTGCATATTGTGCTTGAAAAGTGGGCGGTAATGCGGGGCGACTTCGAATAAACGGCCGTAAAAAATGGCAGCCGCTTGGTCGGCAATCGGCACTATTTGTGCAAACGTTTCTTTTACCAGGTTTTTGTCTTCAGGTGTCATTTTATTTTTTCTCCAAATTTAGACGAACACCGCCTTTGGGGCGTAATGTCGTCGAGAGTTGTGGCTGGGCTGGTGGGCCATACGGCCGTATCTGATAATGCTGCAACAAGCGTGTCAAAATGAGTTGGCCTTCCATGTAGGCGAAGTCACGGCCGATGCATTGGCGCTGCCCGGCACCAAAGGGCACATAAGCAAACGGATGACGTGATTGGGCGTTAGTGCCGTCAAAACGATCTGGATCAAACTGTTCTGGATTGCCCCATTGTTCAGGATGGTGGTGGATATGGTAAATCATCAAAGCCACCTGTGTCCCCGCCGGAAGCGGATAACCATCGATTTCGTCATCCGTCACGGTTAAACGGGGCAAAAACCAGGCACTGGGTCGGATACGTAACGCTTCTTGGAATGTGCGTTTGACCAGGCCAAGCGAGCGCAATGCCATCAAATCAGTAGCGTCTTGACCAATGGCGTTGTCGATTTCGCCAGCGACCCTTGTTTGCAATGCCATATCACGTGCCAGATAGTCAGCTGCCCATGCCAGCGCAATTGCTGTCGTTTCATAACCGGCCACAAAGATGGTGGCGACTTCATCGCGCAGCTGTTCATCACTCATTTGTTCACCGGTTTCGGCATCAACCGTGTTGAGCAGCATTGCCAATAAATTGGTTTCATCGGTGGCCTTGCGGCTGTGGGCGATCACACGATAGACAATTTCGTCAAATGTTTTGCGTGCAGCTGCATAACGTCGTTTGCCGGGCAGCGGCGTCCAACTGGGCAAGGATTCACCGATAACGCCAACCAACAGATAATCCAGTGCATGGGTCATGGCGATGCTCAAGCGTTGGAATTCGTCGTCGTCCAACTGTGCGCCAAACATGGTGCGTACAATGACTTGCATGGTGATTTGGTTAACGGCCGTTGAGAAATCAAACCCTTTTGCCGTAAGCGGCCAGGTTGCCATTTGCTCGTCAATGGCTGTCAACATCAGGTCAAACAGCCCGGCGATATGCCGACGGTGAAATTGTGGCTGCATCATGCGCCGCTGTCGCAGCCAGAAGTCGCCTTCACTGACGACAAGGCCGTTGCCAAACAAACTGCGCACGGAGGTCCACATATTGCCCCCTTTGCGGAAGTTGCGCACATTGTCACGCAGCACATATTGCACATGACGCGGATGGCTTAAGGCTACGGCATCGGTCACACCCAGATCGACACGGTAGATATCACCATATTGCCGTTGGGCTGCGTGCAGGTAATCGAACTGTTTATGGATGATGTGTGGTAGGGCACCGAGCAGCGGTATGCGGGGTGCTGTGGCGATGCTGGGCATTGTTGGTTGAGAAGTTGTTAGCGTGGTCATGATTTTTCTCCTTGTGTGAATGTAGAGCGATTTTGCAAATCGCCCTCGATTTGGAAAATCGGGCTACTTAAACCTGATCTAATCCCAGGCAGTCATACAGCGCATTGCGCAGCGCTTCTTCACGTGGATCGAATGGCAGATGATAACCAAGCTTGTTCATCGCGTAGGCAAAGCCAATGCCTGCATCGGGATCAGCAAAGGCAAAAGAACCGCCTGCGCCTGGCGTACCAAATGCGCGTCGGCTGCTGCCAAAATGAATGTCGTCTGATGGTTTCAAATAGCCTAATGAAAATGAGGTGTTCATGCACAACACGGCATCAAACGCCCCTTCGGCTGGTAATTGGGCTGGCTCTGTCAGCGCCTCTATTGTGTGGGTATTCAAGCCCAGCTTAGCGCCACCCATGGCAAATTCTCCATACGCTTTTGCCATGCCGCGTGCCTGGCCGATGCCGTTTGCGGCTGGTATCTCAATTGCTTGTACATCGCTCGCGTTAAATATTCCCAGATCATTCATCATCGGTGGATTATTGAACGCACGCGCTGTTAGGGATTTGGGCGCGAACATATTTTTAACAAAGCGCCACGGCATTTTGTGCAGGTTAAGCAGCATCGTCCACGGTTTGAATGCTTTCAGGTTGGCGATGCAGTCGCGCGGTATGTCGTTTGGCAAGCCAATATAAAACTCAATGCCCAACGGCCGTGCAATTTCGTCATGAAAATATTGACCAATCGTGCGATTTTGTGGATCAACTTGGCGCAGAAGTTCGCTTTCATACCAGCCCAAGGATATGGCATGGTAGCCGTGTTTTTGGCCCGGTTGCCAGGCTGGTTTTTGTTTGGCGATGGCATCCGCGACTTTGTTAGGATCGGCGAGCTTGGCCAGGTCGAGCGGTTCGTCAATGGCACATAACCCGGCTTGGTGGCTCAGTAATTGGCGAATGGTGATCTGTTCTTTGCCGTTTTGCGCGAATGCTGGCCAATGTTGGGCGACGGTATCATCGTAGTCAAAGAGGCCATGCGCATGGGCATGGGCGACCGCCATGGATGCCAACCCTTTGGTGGTCGAGAAGACAAGCACCATCGTTTCTTGCTGCCACGGTGCTTTGGTTTTATGGTCACGGTAGCCACCCCACAGATCCACGACTTTGCGACCATGTTGATAAACAGCACAAGCTGCTCCGAGTTCACCACGTTCATTAAAATTGCGGATAAATGCGTCACGGACTTTTTCAAAGCCTGGAGCAACGCTGCCATGAATGGGTATTTTATGCGTAGTCATAATCTGTAATCCTTGTGTGTTTGGGATTGAATTTGCCTAAAAGACCATTTCCCAGCTCACTGATACAGATTATCGTCAGGCAACGTTCCAAGAACGTTCCAAAAGCGGCGTAAAAACGTCCAAAACTGTTATAATCATGCAAATGAAGGCTTTGCAATGTCGTCTGCTCGGCGATTTCCAGATAAACATTGGTGATGTTCCCATAGAAAACTTCCCTACCGACAAAATACGGGCCTTGTTGGCTTATCTGGCTGCAGAAGCGGATCGGCCACATGCGCGTACACATCTCGCAAATTTGTTGTGGAGTGAATGGGATGAATCGGCGGCACGCTCGAATTTACGCAAATCATTATTTCGGCTGCGTAAGACATTGGGTGAAACGGCCGAATCCCTCCTCACCATCACGCGCAGCAGCGTACAACTACATTCAGAAACGGCCGTTATCGACTTGCTGCGCTTTGAACAGCTTGCACAAAAAGATGAGATCGACTCCCTGGCGCAAGCTGCCAACTTGTACAAAGGTGACTTGCTTGCCGGCCTGACTTTGGTGGACGCACCCGCCTTTGATGAATGGCTGACAGTACGGCGCGAACAACTGCATCAACAAGCTTTAACGCTCTTTCACCAGTTAGGAGAGCTGTATATGGCGCGGCAAGAATTTGGTCTGGCGCAAAAATATGCGACACGCCAGGTGGCGTTGGAACCCTGGCACGAACCCGCACATCAGCAGTTGATGCGTGCCTATGCGGCCGCAGGGCAAAGAGCACAAGCTCTGGTGCAGTATGAACAATGCATTGCTGTCTTAGATGCAGAAATGGGTATGAAGCCAACGCTTGAAACGCAGCAGTTGGCGGCTGCAATTCGTAGGCAGGCATTGCCAGAAATTCGTTTGCATCATTTCCCGCCGCCACAGACCACCTTTATTGGCCGCGAAGCCGATGTTGAACGAGTTATTGCGCGTTTGCATAATCCGCAGACACGCTTGATCACTATCACAGGCACGGGCGGGGTTGGCAAAACCCGTTTGGCAATTGAGGCGGTGACACGCAGCCTGGCGCATGTTGGCATTCAGGATGCCTATTTTGTTCCCCTTAGCTCCATCAGAACCCAAGATGGTATTTGGCAAACTTTGGGTACACAGTTAGGTGTGCAGCCGGATCCACGCGGCTCGTTGCCTGCGGCTGTCATCGATTTTTTGCGTGATCGCATGCCGTTGTTAATTCTCGACAACTACGAACAACTTGCCCCGCATACAGGGTGCATTGAGGAGCTTTTACGTGCAGTTCCAGATGTGCGCATCGTTGTGACAAGCCGTGTGCCGCTCAATTTGCGTGCGGAATGGCGCATGCCGTTGGAAGGGTTGACAGTTCCGGTAGCAACGGCCGTTGACATCGCGTCGTATCCATCTGTGGAATTGTTGTTGACTGCTGGGCAGCAAGTGCAGCCGGACCTCGTGCTGTCGTCTGAAAACAAGACCGATATTGGCCGCATTTGCCGTGACTTGGCTGGTATGCCGCTTGCACTTGAGATGGCGGGCAGTTGGTTGGCCCTTTTTAGCCCACGACTATTGGCTGATCAAATTGAACGGGGACTCGATTTTCTTGTGGCAACCCGGCGTGATATGCCAGCACGCCATCGCAGCTTGCGTGTGATTTTTGATCATGCACAACAACAATTGCAGCCTGCTGAGCGCCAATTGTTAGGGCAATTGGCAAGTTTCCAGGACAGTTTTACCTTGCCAGCCGTGTTAAATATCACCGCCACCACCTTGCCTGCGATTAACAAGCTGGTTGATCATGCGCTGGTGCAACGCCAGGCCAATGACCGTTACAGCTTGCATCCTGTTTTACTGTCGTTTTTGCAAGAGTCTAAGGCGGACGTATCCGATTTGTTACAGAAACATGCTTATTACTATCTTCAGCAAGTTGCTGCTATGGGGTTCAAGACGATTGCGCAGCTCGTGGCTGATATCAGCCATGACATCGCCAATGTGCGCGCGGCATGGCAGTGGGCGATTGCCCACCGTAATGATGAATTGCTCGCGACATCCCTTGATGGCTTACGCACTTATTACGAATTTCGGGGTAGCTATGATGAAGGGCGCACACAATTTGCAACGGCCGCTCAACTGCTGCCTATTTCTGCACTGAAAAACCGTTTACATTTGGCTGAAGCTGCCTGTGCGCTAAAGCTCGGCGATTTTGAGACGACGAAGGTTGTTGTGGAAGCTGTGGTGGCAACTGACATTGACGAGACCCGTTTGGCGGCACTTATTTTGCTTGGGCGACTTTATGAACAGCGCACTGAATACGACACGGCCGTTGCCATCCTAAAAGAAGCGTTGACTTTAGCAGAGCCACAGTCAGAAGATGCAGCCCGTATCTGGAATATTCTCGGACAGATTTATGCGTATCGAGGGCCAATGGAGGAGCGCATCGCGGCGCATCAACAAGCCTTGGCGATTAGCTTGGCGTTGGGAGACGAATTGCAAACGGCCGAATGTTACGCCACACTCAGCGAGATTTATAAAGATACGGGGGCTTATGACGATGCCATGACACATATTAAGCAGGCCCTTGCTATTGCCGAGCATCTGGATCACCGTGCCAATATCGGTTTGTATACGCAAAAACTAGGCACCCTTTATTGGCGGCAGGAGCAATTGGCAGAAGCGCAACTACATTATGAAACGGCCTTGGCAATTGGGCAGGAACTGAACCACAAACGCAGTATCATGATTTGCACTGGCTCACTCGGTATCCTGGCAAAAAGGCATCGCGATTATGATCAGGCTTTGGACTGCTACAGGCGGGCTGTGCAGGTGGCTAAACAGTTAGGCGACAAAGCATCGCAGGCTGTCTATTTGGGCAATATTGGCAATGTGTATATGGATATTGGCGTTTACACGCGTGCCCTAGACTATTATCAGCGTGCTATCGCGCTTGATCGTGCGACGGGTGCGCTGGGTGGCGTTGGTCGGCATCTGGGTAATATTGGTGATATGTTGAAATTTCAGCAGCGCTATGCAGAAGCAGTGCCCTATTTTGAAGAGGCAGTCCCGTATTTGCGGCAAGGTGCACTCCACTATTTTTTGTGTTGGGTGTTGGTGTCTTATGCTGAATGTTTGTTTGAGGTAGGGCGTTTTGAGGAAGCAAAGGCGGTGAATGCGGAAGGGGGACAGCTGGCAGCCGAAATGGACCGCGAATTTTATTATTCGTCGAGTCTGATACTTAACGCACGGATGGTGGCCACAAATGGGGATATTGAAACGGCCGTTGCCCAGCTCAATGCGTTGCGTACACAAACCGTCTATCCAGAGATATTGGCCGAGATCGATTTCTTTGTATGGCAGATTAACAACGATTCAACAGCCCAAGCCGCCGCCGCTGAACGTTTTGCACGTTTGTATCAAGATACAAAGCGGGTGCGCTTTCACGAACGGCTCATGGCTGTCCAATAACCACACTTTGTGAAATAAATCACTAGCGTTGGTTTCGCGTAGAATTGGCGTAGTTTCGGCGTACAGTGTGCATCAGATAAATGGCATAGAATAGTTCTCGAAGGGTAAAAATCTCTTCTTCTTCTCCTCCTTTTAACGAGAGTCAGGTTTCGGCGTTCCTGACTCTCAACAAAAACAATCGGGCTGGTCATTACGACCAGCCCGTTTCCATTTCTACCCACTTTGTTTGACTTTAGCCACATATTTTCACGGATTCACACAGATGAATGTTGCACTATGTTTGCACTTTTCAAAATCCGCAACGAATTAACGCGAATTTTCGCTAATCAAGGCCATAATTAGCGAAAATTCGTGTAAATTCGTTGCAAAATATTCCAAAATCAGAAATCTGCAAAGGTAGTGTGTTGTTTTCTATGGAGATTTGTGAACCTTTAGTATCTACATCTTTTGCCAGGCTGTGCTGACAAAACGAAAGGCTAAAGCCAATAAGCGAAAGAACAAAAGGACACTGATACGGACAAACACGGATGAAAAGGTTTTCTTATCAGTGTTCGCCCGTATCAGTGTC
Organism: uncultured Ardenticatenaceae bacterium; assembly: GCA_964350725.1. Classification (GTDB taxonomy): domain Bacteria; phylum Chloroflexota; class Anaerolineae; order Promineifilales; family Promineifilaceae; genus JAACFF01. The sequence goes on from CAYGMR010000099.1 coordinate 11,606, forward strand.
CAAAAAACATCGACAACTTTTTGTCGATGTTGGCGCGTAAGCGCCTATACAGGTGTCTCTTGACTGTCATACCGCGTAGGCGGGTATCCATGTGTGGATTCCTGCCTGCGCAGAGCCTGCCCTCATGAAGATGGGGGAATGACCTGAATAGTTACAACCTTTATTGATCTTGTTTATGTAAGTGGCAAGGATGCTACGAGGATACCATCGGCATCGGCATAGAGATAATGCCCAGGATGAAAGGTGATTCCAGCAAAATGGACGGGGATATCGATGACCCCTTCGCCGCGTTTGACGCTTTTACGTGGATGGGCATTCAGGGCACGAATGCCGATGGGCATATTGGCGATAACGGCCGTATCACGAATACAGCCATAGACAACCAAGCCAGCCCAGCCATTATCAATAGCCAGCTGCGCAAGCGTGTCGCCTACCAGGGCACAACGTAATGAGCCGCCCCCATCAACGACCAGGACACGGCCGTTGCCCGTAGACTCCAGCAGTTGGCGAACCAACACATTGTCTTCAAACAGTTTTACCGTCGCGATCGAGCCATGAAATTGAGCTTGACCGCCATATTGACGAAAAATTGGTTCAGCAATGTGGATGTGATCAGAATGGGTATCAGATAGATCGGCCGTTGCAAATGATGTCATAAGTTCCCCTTTAATTGATGTGTGCGAAGGGTAGCATAAGGCCACAGATGGGACAAATTTGTGGACAGTCGTTGGTTCATCAGGCATAATCCCGACATGATTTTTCATATCACACAACGAACGACTTGGGAAACGGCCGTTGCGCGCGGCAGATACCTCAGCGACTCATTTCATAAAGAAGGCTTCATTCATTGTTCAACGTTAGAACAAGTGTTGGCTCCAGCGAATCGCTTGTATAAAGGTGAAGCTGGGCTGGTATTATTATGTATCACGCCAAAAGAAGTCAACGCGCCGCTTGTCTATGAAGACATATACCATCACGGTGAAAAATTCCCCCATATCTATGGCGCACTAAATATCAATGCAGTGCAGCGTGTTATCGATTTCCCTCCGAATGCAGACGGCACGTTTTCGTTGCCCCCCGAATTACAAAAATAAATTATGCGTGAGATACGAATTATTACAGCGGATGATCTAGATGCGTTTGTCGATTTGTCCGCAAATGCATACCCTGGCATCGAACTGACGACGGCTGAAAAAAAACAACGCTTTAAAGAGCGCTTGCAAAGCGTGCAAGCAGATAGCCGCGTGCATCTATATGGCCTTTTTGAAGCGGGTAAGTTGTTGGGCGGCATGCGCTTACATGATTTCACGATGCAGTTATTATCGAGAAAGGTATTGATTGGCGGCATCGGTGGTGTGGCTGTCGATCTGCTGCACAAAAAAGAAAAAGTTGCTTATGCTATGCTGCAATTTTTCTTGCATCATTATCGCCAAAAAGGGGCCAGCCTGACAGCGCTTTATCCATTCCGCCCTGATTTTTATAAACGGATGGGATATGGGTATGGTACCAAGATGCAGCGCTACAGCATAGAACCAGCTAGCTTGCCGTCAGGTGGGGAAAAGCGTGCTGTGGTTAGGTTAAATCGTGATGATAAGGATGCGTTAGCGGCTTGTTATGCACGCTATTTAGCCCGCACAAACGGTTTGTTTGAACGCTTTGATTCTTTGTGGGAGACGGTTTTTCAGGAGCCAACGCTGCATATTGTCGGCATTCGCAAAGGTACGCTAATCAGCGGCTATTGTATCTTCAAGTTTGAAACTG
>CAYGMR010000099.1:13379-13651 GCA_964350725.1 uncultured Ardenticatenaceae bacterium
AGATTGACAAAACAGATAGATATCTGCCTATAGTTTAATATACATGACGAATATTTACATCTTTTGTTGGGTGATCCGCGTAACGGCTCAAATAATAAGTTAACACCCACACTTTACCATGAGAGCAATACGGAAGGTGTGGGGCTGATGTATCGGGTGATTGATGTGGCGGCTTTGTTTCAGGGGCTGGCTGAGCATAATTTTAATGGACAGTCGTTGACCCTTGAAATTGTGCTGACGGACTCTTTTTTGCCGGAAAACGCGGGCAGGAC
>CAYGMR010000100.1:0-13591 GCA_964350725.1 uncultured Ardenticatenaceae bacterium
TCTCCAAACCGCTAAGTTCAAAACGGCTGGCGACTAAGTACAGGTAACCTAACAAAGTCCCGTCTCGTTCCCGCGTTTTGGGAATCGCGATTACTACTTTTTTAAATATGGAGTTGGTGATGCTTGTACGCTTGAGAGGATTTGATATGAATAACAATTGGTTACGAATGAAAAATGTTTTATTTGTTTTATTTTTGCTTTCTTTTATTGTATTGAGCGCGTGTGGTGGCGATGAAGCTCCCGAAACAGAAACATTAGCAGAAGCGGCTCAGGAAACTGTTGTTGATTCTGGTGAAGAGCTGGAGGCCGAAGTTTCACCCACAGAATTACCGCCAACAGATATACCGCCAACAGCAACGGCCGTTCCTGAACCAACACCGACAATTGAACCAACCGCAGAGCCTGTGGAGGAAACGGCCGTTAGCGAGGACGACTTACTTGCAGAATTAATGCGTGCCTACACCGCCCAGCAAGAAGAGGGAACCTGGCGTGCCAAACAAACCATTGTCGATGGCGAAAACAGCTTAGAAACTATCGTCGAACACCAGGCTCCTGATCGCTATCGTGTGACTTTGGATATTGGCGAGTCGGTACCTTTTGAAACCATCATGATTGGTGAGACCATGTATCAAAATATAGGCGGCACCTGGATGGAACTGCCAGTGGATATGGGTTCGGAATTTTCAAATATGATCAACGATCCACAAAGCATGATGGAAGGTAGTATTGAAAACATAGAATTTGTAGGCATAGAAGATGTGGATGGCGAGTCCGCTAAGGTTTACCGGTTTACGGCCGTTGACACGTTGACTGATACATCTACCACGTCAGAAATCATTACTTGGATACGTGAATCCGACAACCTGCCGCTTAAACAAGAAATAACCTTTACTGGCACCGATGTTGAAGGTCAAATTACACAGGTATTTGAATATGATGTTGACATATCAATTGAGCCACCACAATAACTCATCAAGGAACTGTTCATGCAAGTAAACTTTATCGAAAACGCGCCGGAAGCGATTGGCCCCTATTGCCATGGTGTGACTGTTGGCAATTTGCTGTTTTGTTCGGGGCAAACCCCGCTTGATCCAGCCACGATGCAGTTAGTTGGCGATGATATCGCAGTACAGACGGAGCGTGTACTGCTCAATTTATCAGTTGTATTAAACGGCATGGGTCTGACGCTGCAGGACGTAGCCAAAACAACGGTGTTCTTACAGGATATGGCTGATTTTCAAGGTATGAATGCAGTTTATGCACGTATGTTTGGCAGCCACAGGCCCGCCCGCACAACGGTAGCTGTCAAACAAAATCCGTTAGGCGCCTTAGTAGAGATTGAATGTATTGCTGAAATAAAAAGTTGAAATATGCCTAAACAAAATCGAGTACAACCAGACGGAACTATCATAGCCACAGATGCACGCGGTACTTATATGGGCAATCGTGGCGGCCCACTGCATAACGATAATCAAGAGCTTGTGCGGCAGACAAGCTCTAAAGGATGGATTATTTGTGTGCTTGAATTCAAGGGTCGGCAGCGCACGATTATGACCCCAGGTGAATACACAGAGTTGTTTTTTCTAGATGAAGCCACTGCCTTAGCTGCAGGTCATCGTCCGTGTCATGAATGTCGTCGCGAACGGGCGCTTGCATTTCGTGCTGCTGTGGTTCATGATAATTCGTTATTTCCGCACGGGGCTCAGACAAAATTTCCAGCGCTTGATGAAGTTTTGCAACGTGAGCGTATGACAGAAGCCTATTTCATCAAAGACCGGCGTAAAAGAACCTATTTGACCACAATTGACACGCTGCCCAATGGGGCATTTATTTTTTATAATCAAGCTTTTTACTTGATTTGGGAAAGCGAAATTTATCGCTGGACGCCCACTGGTTATCTGGCTCCAATGGCGCGTCCAGTCGCTGAAAATGTTGTTGTATTGACACCGCTGTCTACTGTCACAGCGTTAAAGAACGGCTATGTGCCAGATGTGCATGTATCTGCTGGATTGGCGAATGGCGTTCCTCATTCGTAAGTGACCGTGAGTTTATATGGCTCGGAACTAGCCGTGTTTGATTGATTGAAAACACGAATATAGTTTTTGCCTGAATTGATTTCTGAGAAGATAAACTCATCAACATCGCCGACATTGCCTGAGTACCCCAGGGTAGCTGTTAAAGTTTCGTCATACAACACTAGATTATAGTCTTGCCCAGTAGGCACATCTGTGAGGGAAATTGATAGATGTCCATCCAAAGGAAAGCTTACATAAAAATAATCATCTACGTCTAAATCATTTGTTCCCGTAAATGTGCCAAAATATGTGTTACCAGAGATCAGGGCCCCATTCGCTACATTTGAGTGATCATTGGGCTCGTGTTCCTCTGGCCCCAAGAAAAATGTGGGTTGAGTTAAAACCAATGATATGTAAGTGTAGGATGTTGGTTCAAGTATCTGTTCATAATCAACGCGTACCGCATGGTCATTTGCTGGCATTGTGACAGTATTACTTAGGTTTGAACTTGAGTCATTATTTGTGCCATCCCAACCTGAAATCTCCCACCCGTTAGCAGGAGCGGCCGTTAACTCCACAACTTCGCCCGCTTCATACGTCCCAGAACTGCAATCTATTGACTCCGATTGGGTTGCAGTAGGATCGCTTCCTTCGCCCATATGGCTTGTTGTCAATTGATAACAAGGGGGTGCTTGCCAGAGACGGCCGTAAACCTCATAGTTACCACTTGAAGCATCCTCCCAAATTACATAGGGGGTGCTTTGACTGTCGACAACGATTTCTCCAATCCCGGAGAGACCAATATTATTGCTAATGCCACCATTTGTGGCTGAATGCGGACCTACTTCACTCCATTGTGCGCCATCCCAGCGCCGTACATATATTTGATGTTGACCGCCCGAATTGTCATACCAGGCGATATATGGAACCCCATTTAGCCCCAAAGCAAGAGTTGGCCACCAGGTTTCACCTGTATTATTGCTAATGCCACCTCCACTCGCCGATCCTGTGCCAACATCTACCCAATTACTGCCATTCCACTGTTTGACATAGACTTGCGAGCTGCCATCTAAAAGCCCTTCTTGCCACGCGAGATATATGATGTTATCTGGTGTGATTTCCATGGCCGGCACTTGTGAATCACCCGGTGTATTGCTAATGCCACCGCCATTATCAGAGTTGGCACCAAATGCTGTCCAGTTTGATCCATTCCATTGCTTTACATAAATTTCACCTTTGAAATTGTCGTCGCCATTATTCCAAGCAATTAACGGCCGTCCATCGGGTAAAAATTCAATTTCAGGTGACCAGGATTCTCCAGGGGTGTTGCTGATTCCCCCCTGACTGGCAGAATTTGACCCGACTTCGCTCCAGCTCGTTCCATTAAACCGGCGCACATAGATTTCGTAATGACCAGAAGAATTATCACCCCATGTGATAAATGGGGCACCATCTGAGGCGAAGCCGATTGATGGCCAAAAGGAAAAACCGGATGAGTTACTGATGCCGCCACCAGTTGCTGATCCTGCCCCGACCTCTTCCCAGAAGCTGCCATTCCAGCGACGAACATAAATCTCAAAATTGCCATTGCTGCTGTCATGCCAGGTTGCATAAGGAGTGCCACTGTGGTCCACAGCTAAATCAACGCCTCTGGATTCACCATCATTGTTACTGATGCCGCCGCCACTGGCTGAGTTTGCCCCGACTTCTTGCCAATTGTTGCCATCCCACTTGCGGATGTAAATCTCGCGATTGCCAGCGCTGGTGTCGTCCCAGGCAACATACAAGCTATCATCATACCCCATAACGGCCGTTGCCCAATTAGAGCTGCCACTGTTACCGCTAATGCCACCACTGGTTGCAGAACCAGGGCTTATTTCTTCCCAGGATCCATCTGCACTGATTGATTTTGCCAATAAGGGGTTGACACGCTGCTGAAAATTATTTGCGAAAATAAAAGAAAAGCAAATGAGGAAAACAAATATCCAAATGGCTTGCCGTTTCATGAAAATCCTACCTCCCAAAAAAGACATTGTTGCTTCGCGATGAAACAATTGATATGCACTTGCAATTTGGATTATACAGTAAATAACTTTTAATTCGTAGAGGGTTTTTTATTGAGGTTGGGCGAGTCGATCTTGGATTGTTTTTGCATAGACTTTGAGCATTTTTTTTACGATGATTGACCAATCGTAGTCTTGTGCATAGGCTCGCGCCTGGTGGCCAAGGTGGGCGCGGCAGGGTTTATTGGCGAGCAGTTCATAAATGCGTTCGGCAAGCGCATCTGGGTCGCGTGAGGGGACATGGAACCCATTTTCGCCATCCCGAATGAGGAAGGCAAGGCCGCCGACTTCTGAGGCAATGACGGGTGTACCCATAGCCATTGCTTCTAGAGCGACCATGCCAAAACTTTCATAATGCGAAGGCATTACCACCATCTCGGCGGCAGCGTAATAATAGGGCAGGGTGTTTTGGTCTTTGGCGCCCAAGAAAGCCACAATATCACCTACGCCCAACTGCACCCGCATTTCTTGCAGACGCGCCATTTCTTCATCGGGACAATCGCTCCACGGATCACCGCCAATAATAGCTACACAAACACCTTTGGCAGTTTCAGGGTAACGTTTTTTGATTAGTGCCATGGCTTGCAGGAGTGTGTCAACACCTTTTAACGGCTCAATGCGACCAGCAAAAATGATGTTTTTATCGCTGCATGGAATGCCAACTTTTGCTTTAGCGATATCAGAAGGAATGGGTCGAAACCGCTCTAAGTCGACACCGGGGGGGATGATGGCTTCTTTGCCGAGCTTTGCGCCATAAAGCCAATGCAGTTGGGCTTGTTCTGCAGGTGTGGCCACGATTAAACTGTCGGCGATTTTGATAACATGGCGTTCACCCTCAATGCGTGCTTGTGGAGCGCGTTCGTTTTCGTTTGTTGCGATGCGGTTTTTCATCAAGCCTAATGTGTGGAACATTTGCACAATAGGAGCATGTGGCCATGCTTGTTGTAATTTTTCGGCGACCAAACCAGAGAGCCAATAATGGCTGTGGATGAGGTCATAATATGCCTTTTCTTCGGCTGCGAAGGCAAGGACGCCAGCTATGAATTCATCAATATGATTTTGGATAGCATCCACGGGTATCGGCCGTTCCGGGCCGGCAGGGATGTGGATGACACGTCCACCAAAACCCAAATCATGTTTGATACGTGGTTGACAATCATCTTGTGAGCGTGTGAAGACATCAACTTGAATGCCTTGGCGACCTAGTTCGCGGCTAAAATCACGCACATAAACATTCATGCCGCCTGTTTTTTTGCCACCTAGCAAAGCCAGCGGGCAGGTGTGGACGCTTAACATGGCGATGCGGCGGGGTCGGGTGAGAATTGGGGTGGGCAAGGTTGTCACAACAAATTCCTTCGCAGGTTATTCCCTTGTGATTTGTAGGCGATAAACGTTGGTGTCTTTGGCCCCAAAACGATATTTGTAGGTCTCATCGCCACGTAGAAAGTCGAATTCGGAACGGCCGTTTTCAATCGCATTTTCAATTGCCAGAGCCGTGATAACAACACCCAGACTTAAGCTGCCGAATGCGTTGGGGTCGAGGCCCGAGTTATAAACCCAGATACGGCCGTTGTAATCAAAGTTGAAAAGGGCAGCCGCCTTTTGACCTTCGATTTCGATAAATAAGAGTTGCAATGTTCCTGCTTGTTGGGCTGCTTTTGCTGTATCCAAGAAAACAGCACGACGACCTGGATTGAGCCAATCCCGTTTTTCGAAGCTACTTTTTTGTAAGAGATCTAAGAACGCTTCAACTGCCGCGTCAATATTATCTTCTGGGCCGATGATTTTTAATTCAGCCTCTGAGCCTTTTGCACGCCGTAATTTGCGACTAACTTCACGCCGTTGTTTGCTGTCAAGTTCTTGCAGATAAGCATCAAAACTGGCTGGCAGTTGGATCACGGGACATACTTCGTGAATGGATTCGTTCAATTTTAGAGTATAGTTTGCGGTGAGTTGGGGCAAAATGGTGCGAGTGGGGGAGTCGGCGGGAATATTACAAAAGTCCAGACTGTGCCAGGTTGGGAATTCAGCGGAACAGAGACAATTGAATACGGCCGTCCAGGCCATTTCAGCATTTTCGGGTCGCACAATCAGATCAAGATAATCCGTTTCTTCGACACAGCCATTAAAGTGGACTGTGCCGTCGGCGGTGAGGTAAAGGGGCGCAACGGCCGTTAACACCCCTGAGTCATCGCGCACAACAAGCACGTATAAACAGGCATCTGCTGGTTGGAGATGCTGCCACCACGCTTGTTGGTACGCCAGAGTTTGAAAGGGGGTGTTGGTGATGCCTTGCGCCGCTAGCTGATCCCATTCCGACGATAATTCTGTGAAGGCAGCAGCTCCTTGAATGATGGTAGTTAACATAATCGTTTGTTTCCTTATCGTGCCTGTTTTGAGTCATGCCTGGCACTGCATATGTGTTCACTATCTTTGCGGTGTTTTCTTTTTGCCACGGATTATCACAGGCTTGTGCTGAGTGAAACCGAAGCATTTTCACGGACTTAACTCATTATCTGAGTTAATTTGTGCTAATCCGTGGCTGAAAATTACAATTATGCGAAATGCGCAAACATAATGATGTGTTGATTATAACGTGGTTTTGCATCCCAAGTCACTCTGTTTTTGCACAATCAGAGTGAAGCGGCATAATTTATGCATGGATTATAACAAAACGTTGGCAATGAAATTGTTGGAAGGCAAAAAAGTTAATTATACAGTTGAAATCTATCCAAATGATATGCGCGATGCCGTTGCAATTGCTGCCAAGCTAAATGTTTCACCTGCTCAGGTTTATAAGACGTTGGTTGTAATACGGCCGTTGCCGGGCAAACCCATGTTGGTTATGCTCGCCGCTGATCATCAATTAAATCTGAAGAAATTGGCGAAAGCAGTTGGTGAGAAAAAAGTGCGTATGGCCACACATGCTGAAGCAGAAGCGTTGACCGGTTTGCAAGTAGGTGGTATTTCGCCGTTAGCGTTGTTAAATAAAGGCTTTACAATGTTTATTGATACGGCCGTGCGTTCACAATCTGCTATTTATGTCAGTGCAGGTCAGCGTGGTTTGCAAATAAAACTTGCTGTTTCTGATCTTGTCAAAATTACACGCGCCCGTTATGTTGAAGTTGCAGACTCAACATAGTCGAAGCAGAATTTAGGGTCTGCAAGATTTCAGGGAATGTGCGCTAATATTGCACAGTATGCAATAGATCGAAACCCCACGCGTTCGCAAAGAGCCAGAATTTATAACTCGCCTTGCCACAACAAAAAAACTCCCTTGAATTCAAGAGAGTTCGGGTAAACAATAAATACCTTTGTCTTTGTTAAAACAACCCCCAATCTCCACCAGCGCCTTCTTCCATCATCGATGGATCCCAAAGCTCGGTTCCTATTTCTACAGTTACACCACCAGGCATAACGCTGTTGCCAGTGAGTCGCACTTGTTCAATGATTTGTGGACCATAAGGGCAAAACGGGGTGGTGAGGATCATCGTTATCAAGGCTGAATCTTTTTCAGCATCGATATCCAAATTACGTACGAGACCTAATTCAATAATGTTTAGGCCGATTTCAGGGTCAACAACAGACCTTAATGTTTCGAGCAGTTCTTCTTCTTTACTTGCAATCATAGTTTCCTCATTATCAGGTATATAATGCCAAATTATACACTGTGTTCTTCATCAATCACAAACTCACAACAATCGGCACCCTGCAGAAGACAACTGTGCTGTTTAATTGGAGCTTGCAAGACATTAATTATTAACTTTGTATCAATCGTGCAAATCTCACTGTGTTCTTGCCCGATTGAAATGTAGGGGCAGCTGTGTTCTTTAAGGATGTAGCCAATTTCACTGCGTTCCCAGGTAGAAGTAAAGCCTTCATCCCCTAATAGGCCAACTAAATAGTCGAGCTTATCTTCAAAGGAGAGATGCTCATATTCACCTTTATGGTCATCCAACACGCCTTCTACAACGCTGTTAAATACGTCATGGACGATTTCTTCTGGTAGTCGAGCTTTTAACTCACCCAGCAGACGTTTGGTAAGGCTGATATAGCGCTTTGGAAAGAGCTCTTGCCCTTTTTCACTGAGACTATAAACGTAATACGGCCGTCCTACCTTGCGCCGAATGCTCTCAGATTCAATTAGACCTGCGGCCTGCAAAGTGTTAATGTGATGGCGCACCGTAACTGGTGAGATATCTGCTACTTCCGCTAACTTTTCGATGTTGGCCTGATTGGAAGTCTTAATTGCGTGTAAGATTATCTCGCGAGTACTCTGTTTGTTCTTGCTTGTTATAGTTTTCACGTTAAAATTTCCTGGGTGCTTTTAGCACTCTCCAAGATGGATTGCTAACAGAACATTTAGGTAATTTACAAAAAAAATTGACCCAAAACAATGGTGATTTTGTGAATTCCTTTTTGTGAATTCCTTAATGAAACTGCGACCTACGGAACAATTTCTTACAAAGCCTTAGCGCAGTTTACCTAAACCAATATTTTAAATTTTAGTATAGCAAGATCGGTAGTTTCTGTCAATATTCGCTATTTTTATCATTGTTATGATAAATATTGACGTTCTTCATCTGCCATGCTATAATTTTTAGGGTAGAATCGTTATCAAAATTTAGTATAGTTTGTAGCTAATTAGGCTTCTTTGTGCCTAAGATAGATACAATAATTTTACACAATTATGAGCCGGAAAACAGAAGCATTGAAATGATTCTTGCGGTTCGATCAAAATAGTAAACTTAAGAGGTGATTGCGCATGACTGCTGCATTAGAGATCAAAAACTTACACGCTGGTGTAGGCGAACAACCGATCTTAAAAGGGATTGATTTACTTATAAAACAGGGTGGGGTTCATGCTTTAATGGGCCCAAATGGCTCTGGTAAAAGCACTTTGGCATATACGCTTGCTGGCCATCCGGCTTACGAGCCGACTGCTGGACAGGTGATATTTGATGGTCAAGATTTGTTTGAGATGGCGGCTGATGAACGTTCACGGGCTGGTTTGTTTTTAGCTTTCCAATACCCGGCGGCCGTACCTGGTGTGACATTGGCAAAATTCCTGCGCCAAACGATTAACTCGCGGCGTCAGGCTGAAGATCCGGATGATAAAGGGATTTCAATTCCTGCTTTCCGGCGTTTGCTTAAAGCAAAAATGGATATGTTAGGTATCGACCATAAATTTGCAGGTCGTTACTTAAATGAAGGCTTTTCCGGCGGTGAAAAGAAACGCGTTGAAATTTTGCAAATGGCAACGGTAGAACCTAAGATCGCCATCATGGATGAGACCGATTCCGGTTTGGATATCGATGCTTTGCGCATTGTGTCCGAAGGCGCGATGCGGTTGCGTGATGAGTTAGATATGGGGCTGCTGATCATTACTCACTATCAACGTATTCTTAACTACATTAAACCTGACCATGTGCATATTATGCTGGACGGCCGTATCGTTGAAAGTGGTGGTCCTGATTTAGCATTGAAATTAGAAGAGCATGGGTATGATTGGATTCGTGAAAAACATCAGCTTCTAGAGGAGGCATGATATGGCGTTAAAAGAAATTGTATCACCCGAAATGAGTGAAGAAGAAATCGTTGCAGGCGTTAATCAAGATTATGCAACTAAATATGGTTTTTCTGACACCGAAGATTATGTTTTTAAGGCCGAAAAAGGGCTGGATGAGACTAAAATTCGTGCCATGTCACTGATGAAGAATGAGCCGGAATGGATGCTTGACATTCGTTTGAAAGCTTTTCAACATTTCTTGGAACGGCCGATGCCGAACTGGGGTGCAGATTTATCTGATATCGATTTTGATGAAATTTATTATTACATCAAACCCTCCGATCGCGAAGAGGATGATTGGGACGACGTGCCCAGCTACATCAAAGATACCTTTAATAAATTAGGTATACCTGAAGCCGAACAGAAATTCCTTTCTGGCGTCGCGGCCCAATATGAATCTGAGGTTGTTTACCACAACATTAAAAAAGATTTGGAAGATAAAGGCGTCATTTTCTTGGGTATGGATGAGGGCTTGGCCAAACATCCTGACCTTGTCAAGGAATATTTTACGACGATCATTCCTTATAATGACAATAAATTTGCTGCTTTGAATACGGCCGCTTGGTCAGGTGGCAGCTTTATCTATGTGCCGCCGGGGGTGAGTGTGGAGATGCCGTTGCAGGCCTATTTCCGCATCAACGCCAAGAATGCCGGCCAATTTGAGCGCACCCTGATTATCGTCGACGAAGGCGCGCATGTGCATTATGTCGAAGGCTGTACCGCTCCGATTTACTCCACTGATTCTTTGCATTCAGCCGTTGTCGAAGTCATTGTCAAAAAAGGCGCACGCTGCCGTTATACGACCATTCAGAACTGGTCAAATAATGTCTATAACCTCGTGACAAAACGTGCTGTCGCCCAAGAAAATGCAACCATGGAATGGGTTGATGGCAACCTGGGTTCAAAAGTTACCATGAAATATCCTGCCGTTTATATGACGGGTGAAGGTGCGCATGGTGAAATCTTGTCGATTGCCTTTTCGGGTAAAGGACAACATCAAGACGCCGGTGGCAAGGTTGTGCATGTCGCGCCCAATACCACCAGCCGTATCGTCTCCAAGTCAATTAGCAAGGATGGCGGTCGCGCTTCTTATCGTGGGCTGCTGAAGGTAGCGGATGGTGCCTACAACGTCAAATCCAATGTGGTTTGTGATGCGTTGCTGCTTGATCCGGCCAGCCGTTCTGACACCTATCCATACATCGAAATTGATGAAGAAGATGTCACGATTGGGCATGAAGCTTCAGTAAGTAAAGTCGGTGAGGAACAACTGTTTTACTTAATGAGCCGTGGTATCAATGAACAATCTGCGACCTCAATGATCGTCAATGGCTTCATCGAGCCTTTGGTCAAAGAATTGCCCATGGAATATGCCATTGAGATGAACCGTTTGATCCAATTACAGATGGAGGGGTCGATTGGATAAATTGGCTGCCTTAGTTGACGCAAGAACGAAGACAAATGACAAAGTGGTAAATTAGCCATTCGTTGTCAGTCTTGCGTCAAGGCATTAAGCCAGTGATGAAAATCTACTCCAATGAATAAAACTATGTTTACAAAAGAAGCAGTAAAAAAATTATCGGCAAGTTTGGATGAGCCAGCATGGATGCTTGAATTCCGCTTAAATGCGTTTGACGTTTATGCCAGTTTGCCGATGCCGACCACAAAAGAAGAGGCTTGGCGGCGTACAGATATTCGTCGTTTTAAGTTAGATAATATAGGGCCGTCTATCAACGGTGATGCAGCCACAGAAGCGGAAATCCCGGCATTTTTGGGGAACACTTTGACTACTGATGTAGCAGGTGGCAACATGTTGCAGATTGACGGTGTTGTAAAACAGTTCGCACTAAGTCAGGAACTCAAAGACCAAGGCGTTTTGTTTTGTGATATGCATACGGCCGTTGCTCAATATCCAGAGTTGGTCAAAAAATATTTCATGACCGAATGTGTGCCAGTCAGCGATGGTAAATTTGCTGCCTTACATGCCGCATTTTGGCGTGGTGGTACCTTCCTCTATGTACCCCGCAACGTACAAGCCGCTGCGCCTTTGCATAGCGTATTATGGTCAGCAAGTGGCAAAACGTTTACACATACATTGGTCGTCCTAGATACAAGTTCAGAAGCTATCCTGATGGATGAATATGCCTCTGCAACTGGTCAGGGACAGGCGATGCACAATGGCGTGATCGAATTGTTGGTGGGTGACAATGCCAGCTTGATTTATGCTGGTTTGCAAGATTTTGGCAACAATATGTGGCAGTTCAATCATGAACGTGGCCGCGTAGGGCGCGATGGCAAGTTGGATTGGGTCACGAGCATGATGGGCACACGTCTAACGAAAGCATTCCAGACGATGGAATTGGATAACCGCGGTGCTTGGGGTCGTATGTCGGGCATTTTCTTCACAAACGGCCGTCAACATTTAGACCTCGATACCCAGCAAAACCACAACGCTCCTGACACTGTCAGTGATTTGCTTTACAAAGGGGCGCTTAAAGGAAAGTCACGCACCGTTTGGCAAGGCATGATCAAAGCATTGCCGGATGCCCAACGTATTGATGGTTTTCAAGCCAATCGTAATTTGATGCTGGAAAAAACGGCACGTGCCGATTCGATTCCGGGCTTAGAAATCGAAGCGGATGATGTGGTTTGTACACATGCTTCGGCAATTGGTCAGTTAGATGAAGAAGAACTTTTTTATCTGATGAGCCGTGGTATTCCGCGTGCGACTGCGATTGAAATGTCGGTACAAGGTTTCTTTGATCCTTTGATGCGCCGAATTCCATTTGACGGTATTCGCAACCGTATTTTTGATCGTATTGTTGAAAAAATCGGCTAATTCATTAGTCAGTCAAAACTTTAAGGCGGCAGCAGCTCTCGTTGAAGCAGTATAACGGAAGTTTATCTGCCGCTTTTTTATTGATAACTTGATGCAAAGGAGATTGTATGAGTGACAAAGGTTATGTAAACCCTGAGGTTCTTGTCAGCACCCAATGGGTTGCCGATAATTTAAGTGATACAGGCAGTATACGTCTGGTTGAATCGAATGAAGACGTTTTGTTATACAGTGTTGGTCATATCCAAAATGCAGTGCATATTGATTGGATTGCTGATTTAAATGATGCTGTCCGCCGAGATTATTTGGACACAACTCAATTTGCGGCTTTGATGGCGGCAAATGGCATTGACAACGATACAACGGTTGTGTTTTATGGCGATAAAAATAATTGGTGGGCGACCTATGCGTTTTGGGTGTTTAAACTTTTCGGACACGCAGATTGCCGCATTATGGACGGTGGGCGCAAAAAATGGATTGATGAACAACGGCCGTTAACCAAAGAAAAGCCCAGCTATCCGCCAACAAATTACAAAGCCATCACCCGTTCCGACTATAAAATTCGCGCCTTTCGTGATCAAGTCATGGAACATATCCGTGCCGACCAACCGTTGGTTGATGTGCGTAGTCCGCAAGAATTTAGCGGCGAACTGTTGCACATGCCTGGTTCACCGCAAGAAGGTGCATTACGCGGTGGCCATATCAAAGGTGCGGAAAATGTACCTTGGAGTCGTGCTGTGGCCGAGGATGGGACCTTCAAAACGGCTGACGACCTACGTGCGATTTATGAAGGCGAAAAAGGGTTAAGTCAGGATGATAATGTCATCGCCTATTGCCGCATTGGCGAACGTAGTTCACATACCTGGTTTGTGTTAACATACCTGCTGGGCTATCCAAGTGTACGCAATTATGATGGTTCCTGGACAGAATGGGGCAATCTAGTCGGCGTACCAATCGAAAACCCATCGAAGAGTTGAAAAAATAATCCCAGAATTGGAAGGAAAATTTCACCATAGAGCACACAGAGGACACAGGGTTTTTATTGTTTTCAGTAAGTAACTATTCAGGTGCTCCGGCCGTGTCTCCTGACCGAGCCGGATAGGGCTGTATA
>CAYGMR010000101.1:0-823 GCA_964350725.1 uncultured Ardenticatenaceae bacterium
CCGATCGGCGTTAGTGGCAAAGAAGCGTGCGCCATTGTTGATGGCGTCGAAGGCGATTTGTAGTTTCTGATAATCAAATGTACGGTCAAAACTGGCAATCACGGCATCTACGGCCGTTGCTTCAGCAGTCACTGTAAACCCCGCATTGCTCAATTCAGTACATAACGATTGCTCACCCACGACAAACAAGTTAGCAGCAGGCAGCCGTTTTTTGAGAAAATCGACCATCACAAATGATGAGTTGATGACATCACTTGCCGGTGTGGCTAAACCGAGGCGCGTAAGTTTTGCGGCGTATTCATCACGGGTACGTGTCGGGTTGTTGGAGAGAAAAACTGTGCGTTTGCCCATTGCGCGCAGGTGGCTGATGGTTTCGCTTGCCGTTGGCAGCAAAGCATCACCCAAATAAACTGTGCCATCAAGGTCAAATATGTAGGCATCGTACAGCAGTTTTGGTTTTTTCATGGCGGTTTCCTCTTCTAGAATGCGGGTTGAGCTTGTCGAGGTCCGGGCTGCGACAAACTCAGCTCCGTTGATCAAAACACAAAATGGGTGGTAACTAATCGGCTGCGTTTATGGTTGCCCGCAAACCTTCCAACAAACTATACCGCGGTGTGAAATGTAATTCGGCAGCGGCGCGAGTCATGTCGAGGTGCAGATCGTGGTTCATCAGATCCAGGCCAGCAGGTGTCAAGGCAGCAGCTGCTTCAGGCACAAACGGCCGTACTAAACGACGCGAAAGCCAGGCGGTGCGGCCAGCCATTTCTGATGTCACAGAAACACTGCGTGGCCCACTGCCTGACAACTCACGATAAGCAGCAAC
>CAYGMR010000101.1:833-13544 GCA_964350725.1 uncultured Ardenticatenaceae bacterium
CGTCATAGCAATATATCTGCGCTACATCTGAGAGATAACCGGGGCCAGCATTATAGATACGGCCGTTAGCCACCCCACTCTGACTACAAAGCCACAACAATTCTGCCACATCACGCACATACACCATATCCATCAGCGTGCGGCCACCATTGACCAACGGCAGCAATGGCAGCCGTGCCAGGCGCAGAGCCATGGGCGTGAAGTAACGATCGCCAGGGCCATAAGCGACCGGCGGACGAATAATAGTGGTCGATAATCCTTGCATGTGGGCTTGTTGGACGTGGGCCTCGGCTTGTTGTTTGGAACGGCCATATAAGCTCATGGGATCAAGCGGTGCGTTTTCCGGCGTGGGCACAGGCGCACCCAAACTATACACACTGCTCGAACTGACATATACGAAACGGCCAACCTTCGCAGCCAACGACGCCGCTAATATTTTGGCTGTAAAATCAATATTAACTGCCTGATAAAGTGGCCACTCATCCGTGCCACTATTGCCATCCGTACCAAAAGGGGCATTGGCGGTCAGATAGCCAGCAACATGAAAAACAAGGTCAACGCCAGCCACAGCTTGCTGCATGGCTGTCTCATCATCGGCCGACCCCACAACATATTCGATTGGGTATGATTGTAAGGGAAGGCGATTGGTAGACGGCCGTACATACGCCCGAATTTCGACCCCATTTGCAGCCAAAACAGCGACCAAATGCCGTCCAATCAGGCCTGTTGCGCCAGTTACAAGGGCACGCATACACGCCCTTTTATAGGTAGCCAGGCAAAAGTCGACAAAACGGCTTTGGCAACGCAAAAATCACCATTTTTATCACTACACGCAATTTTTGACTTTTTGAATGGGATTTCGTACACGAGAAACATCGATTAAGTTATGAGCTACTCACAACTTAATATGTTTGCAAAATAAGCGTCCGAATCTGACTAACTGTCATTTCCGACTCTTGCAAAGGATGATTTTCAAGGAATTGAGCCAATGCGGCCAGTCCCAAAACAAAGGTTTGGCTGCGCGTCGCACCAAATGCAGCATTCAAGGTGCCATGTTCACGCCCTAGCTCGATCACTTGCTGCGGGGACACCCGAATTGAAGTCCATTTTTCAGGTTTGTGGGGGTCAGGCAAAGGCAAATCCCACAACAAATATAACGAGTCTAAGTCCGTCACGCCTTCAGGGATTTCCCGGTTACGGCCGACCAACGCACGTCGCAAAGCTTCTAAGCGTGCCGTTAAAACCGAGATGACAAGGTCTGCCAAATCCGCACGTTTCAGGCTTGCTGGCAATAACCCCACTAAACGCTTCATCTCAGCTTTCTCACTAGGGTTCAAAGCCACATAAACATTTTGACGACTGATCGCATGTTTCGGCCGTCCACGTTTAGGCTTCTCGCGCAGCAATTCGGCCATCGTGGATTGGCGCATATCTTGAGATTCTCTTGCTTCGGATTTATTGCTCATTTATTTTCTGAAATAGATTACAAACCCGCCTGACGATAACCATGGTGGGTTTCGAGAAATCTATCTACAAAGGCGCCATCGATTTGGAACCCATCTGTTGTGAGCAGCTCCAAACAAAGATGCAGGGACAATAAACAAATACTACGTGGATACCCACGTGTTTCACGCCAAATCGGCAATATCGCATCATCCATAAATAGAGGTGGTTGTTTCGGATCGCGGCCAGCAGCCAACAAACGATATTCGATTAAGGATTTTGTATCATCGGGTGTCAAAGGGTCAAGGGAGGATCGGGTAACGACACGATCATTGAAGTCTGGTACATCGCGTAAATTAATATCCAGGTCAGGCCGTCCCAGTAAAATGATCTGAAATGCTTTGCCCCCTACTGGATCACGAAAATTCAAAATACGTCGCAACTCTGTAAATTGTTCGGGACTTAATTCATGGGCTTCGTCGATTATGACCAAAGGCAGGATACCCTCTTTCGTTTTGCTAATTAGAAAGCCGCGTAATCCGTTTAGTTGGTCTTCAGTTGCACGGCGCGTGTCTACACCTAGTTCTGCAGCAATGCGCCGCAGCAGCAACAAACCGCTTTTCTTAGGTGGCTCATCCACTTTAGCTGCTTCAAAGTCAGGTCGGCGTGCGTAGCGACTGTGAAACCAAGATGCGAGGGTTGTTTTGCCCGTGCCAATCTCGCCGACAATCACGGATGCCCCTTGCCCCGCCTCAACCATATAACTCACTTTTGACAGAGCGCGGCGTGTTTCTGTTGAAAGATACATGAAGCGCGGATCAGCCTCAATCGTGAATGGTGAAACGACTAAACCCAAGCGTTCCCAATCAGGGGTGAAGCCATCAATGCCAAAATTAATTTGCAGTCTATTGTCCATAGATCAGATGTTATATAAGTAATCGGAGCTTGTCAAGTCCTAAAACAAAGCTATAAACATCGAATATACACAATGCTTACTGTATAGATTGCTTTGTTATCAATTGTTTGGCTATAGATTGGTTGACAAGGGCAATCTAAGCTGATAGACTGGTGTCAATTGTAGGTTATGTCACTCTATTTTAGGAATTTGATGCCCAAAGTGTAATGTTTTTACGAACTGTTCAATCCAACGGCCGCACCCCATGGCAACCATTGAGAAAATTTCTCCAAGGTTGTGGGGTTAAATACGGCCGTTTCAGGACAGATCAAATAAATCTTTATAACAGAAAAAGGGGAGTTTTGGCGGTCGCTTGTGGTATAAGCGGCCGTTTTGCTTGCCGGGCACACTTGGAACAAATTTAACGTTTGTCCCCTAAAAGAAAAGTGGCCAGACGCCGCCACGTCTGGCCTACATTCATAAACCTGTAAGCTACCTGCTGTTCTGGTGCCGCCAACACCTGTAGCGCAGCGCCCCTTGATTGGGGAGGGGGTTTTTATGCCCCGGGTAGCTCACTAGCTAGGTAAGAGCATATCACAGCCCATACGCTATGTCAACCTAATTTAGGCTGGCAGGACAGCATATAGGTCGTTGAATTGCGCCTGTTTACAGGTGTAATTTTGGGTTGTCTCTTGTCTGGCTCGATGAGCGCATGTGACGCAACGAGAGCCGGCTTTCGAGCCATCCGCTGCGCTGTTGGCAGCCCAACAGCGACTATCAGATTTACGCCAAATACGGCAGGCAAAGCAGACACCAACAGCGATGCCACTGCCCACAGAGGCGCACGGCCGTTGCCCCCAACCCACCAACAATCCACAGCACCCTTTACCTCCGCATCTCGGCTGGTCTAGCGCACGAGTCACGGCCGTCTTACAACAACATCTACAGCGCCAACAAACAATTAAAGACAGCCACGACGGCAATGCCTGGCTGGAAACACCCCCCAGAGAACCATTAACTGCACAGCAGCCAGACTCTCCATCTACAGCCGTCATCAAAATGTATCCAGATATCGCCTTGGCCTTATTACGCAACAAATTGGCAGCCAGCGGCCGTATTTGGCTGCTGCTGCGCCATTTGGACATCAAAGGACAAGGTTGGATTGATGTAGACACAGCCCGCACGCAGTTAACAGCCAAAGATTCAGAGTTGCGCGTGTGCGGCTGGCGGCAGTTACGCAATTTATTGGCGGCAGGCGCGGATATTTTTTGGCAGCGGAAAGGCGATCGGCTCTGGTTGCGCGGCATCAGTAAAGTCACAGCCACTCTAGCGGTTGAGAAGTTGGTCGGCCGTCCGGTTGCCATTCCGCTCAAAATATTATTACAAAACATTGGCACCGTGCGTGCCCATTTTTATGCCACGTTCCACAGCGGGCGCAAATGAAAACCGGTTGCACGCGAGACGCTGGCACAAATTACGGCCGTACCCACACGCACACAACGCCTCTATGACCGCCGCGCCAAAGTCCAGCGCCACACGAATTTTGCATTAGGACCACGGGTAAACACGGCCGTTGCCGAAGAACAAGCCTGGCAGCAAGGACAAGCTGGCTTTCATTTAACCGACCGCAACGGCAAACAAGGACCACCCGGCACCACTTATCTGGCTTGGCAGCTGCCTAACAGTTACACCGCAACACATGCGCCGCAGCCACGCGGCCGACAACAACGCATCAATCGTGAATTGAAAGACCTGTTGACACAAGGGACGACGGGGAACATTCACACAACGATTGAGTTCAACAAGCGTTATTTCGGCAACGGCCGTGGTGCAATCACAGCGGCAGCAAAATCAGCAAAATCCGTTTATTGGTACGACACCAGCCGCAATATCTGGTATTGGACAAAGGACAACTAAATTTTTTTGAAACCAGATGGAATTTGTTTGCCACCATTACAGGGAAAATATTAAATAAACCTGAAAAAATTAAAGCTTTGCTGACTCGAAGTCACCTCAAGGCACGCACATTAAACAAAAAAGGCGCTGCCAACAAGAATGCGGCAACGCCCGGGTAATGGTTGGATTGTTAATCCAAGTTACGCTAAAAAATTAGCTATTTCAACAAATCAGCGACAAACGCCTTTTCGTCACGTAATTCGTTGTGGGTTGTCTGGATTTTCTCTTGAGCAAAATCGCTAAAAGACAATCCTTGCACAATTTCGTAATTGCCTGCGCCATCACTGACCAGCGGGAAGGAGAAAATCAAACCTTCGTCAATGCCATAACTGCCATCTGAAGCAACGGCCGCTGAGAACCAATTGCCTGCTTCGGTTTTATTAAGGAAACTACGTACCTGATCAAGTGTCGCACTGGCGGCTGACATGGCAGATGATTTACCACGCGCATTAATAATGGCCGCACCACGTTTCTGGACAGTGGTAATAAAGTCTCCACGCAGCCATTCATGGTGACCGATCACATCAAAGACAGGTTTGCCATTAATTTTGGCGTTTTCGGCATCGGGATACTGGGTTGCACTGTGATTACCCCAAATCGTCACATTGCTGATATCGTTAACCGTCACACCCGCTTTTTCTGCCAACTGTGCATAGGCACGGTTTTGGTCAAGGCGTGTCAAGGCGCTGAAACGTTCTGCAGGTACATCACTGTTATTCATGGCGATAAGGCAGTTGGTTTTGGCGGGATTGCCCACTACGACAATGCGGACATCATCGGCCGCCTTGTTGAGCGCATTACCTTGACCCACAAATATCGGCCCATTAACCTGAATCAGTTCACCACGTTCCATACCTGCACTGCGCGGCCGTGAACCCACCATCAATGTCCAGTTAACACCATCAAAAGCGACGTTTGGATCATCAGTCACGACGATATTATTGAGCAGTGGGAAAGCACAATCGTTCATTTCCATGACAACGCCTTCCAATGCGGGCAAAACGGGTGTGATTTCTAATAAATGCAGATCAACTTTGGTATCAGGGCCAAATACTTCGCCATTAGCCAGGCGTGGCAATAAAGCATAACCGATTTGACCGGCGGCTCCTGTAACAGCAACTTTTACAACTTTTGACATGAGAATTTCTCCTTGAAATTTAATCACAGAGAGTACAGAGCACACGGAAAAAGCCATGCTTTCTGCGATCTGTGCAGAATTTTGATTTAAATGAAGGGCGGCGATGTACACTAGAAGCCAATGATAGCATCATAAAAATATCCCTTTACAAGCCATATCCAGGTTTGTCAAAGGTGTGGATTCCTGCCTACGCAGGGAATCCACTTGTGCACAGAGGCGGCACACCCCGCATTTAAATATTGAGCAAAATAGGTATTTCACTCTGAAATTGTTTAAGTACAGTTGGGAAGGCTCATATTATCACTGATTCATGCTTTGCTGCCAAATCTCACAGGGTAATCTCAAGAAACCTATAAATCTCTGATATTTGTAGTTTCGCGGACGGACACCTTCATATAATAACAGCGCCGTTGCTGTGGATAGATTCAGGCTGTCTACGTTGCCTAGCATGGGAATACGGACATGTTGATTAGCAGCATCGAGCCAGGTTTTGCTAAGGCCATGCGCTTCGCTGCCCATTATGATCGCGATAGGTTTGGAAAGGTCAACGGCCGTATACAACAATTCGGCATCTGGTGTTGTCGCCAAAATAGCAATCCCCTTTTTCTGCAGCCACTGAATCGCCTGTTCGGGTGTTACCACAGCGATGGGTATGGTAAAGCGTGCGCCCAAGCTCGCACGAATGACATTGGGATTGTGAATGTCGGTTCCTTGACCTGAAGCATCCGTAATGATCAAGCCATCGACGCCAGCCCCATCGGCCGTACGCAGAATCGCACCTAAATTACCCGGTTTTTCAGCGCCATCAATGACTACCAGGAATGGTTTATCGCTGAGTGGCAAATCATCAAGGATCGTTTGGCTGTAGGGAATGACAAGTAAGATGCCGCCGCTGGCTTCACGGTACGCTATTTTGGCGTAAACGGCCGTTGTCACGCTAAAAATCTGCGTTTGCGGGTTATTTTGCAAACTGTTAACGATTGTGCGGCCGTTGGCATCTAATAAATCTGGACAAACAAAAGCTTCGGCTGCAATGATCCCGGCATCAAGCGCCCGTTCAATTTCGCGCAAACCTTCAACGATAGTGACTTGGCGGGCATCTCGTTGCCGTCGGTTACTTAATTTGACAACCTGTTTGATACGGCCGTTTTGCAAACTGCTAATGTCGTAGTACAGTGTGATGCTGTCGCGGATAGAAGGAAATAGTGATGAAAATATTTATCCGCATTTCCTTTTACCCGTGTCCAAATTTCCCATGTAAATCGTCTGCGCGATTTTCCTAATCACGCTACCGTTAATACTTGCCAGTCCGGTATTGTTCCTTACGCTCAATATAATGGCTGACAGCGCGGACAGCGGCCGCTTTTTGCCTTGCATTCACTGGCCCGATCACTTTAGCGGGCACACCCAAAACCAACATCCCCGCCGGTACAACCATGCCCGGGGGCACAACTGCTCCGGCACCCACCAACGCCCCTGCGCCGATCACCGCCCCATCCAACACAGTCGCATGAATGCCAATCAAAGCGCCGTCATGCACCGTGCAGCCATGCACAACGGCCGCATGTCCCACCGTGACTTCTTTACCAATGATACAAGGATGGCCTTCTGAAACGTGCAGCACGGCCGTATCTTGAATATTACTGCGATCGCCAACCACAACTGCTGCTTCATCGCCCCGAATCACCGCACCAAACCAGACACTGACATCGCTACCCAACGTCACAGCACCGCGCACCGTCGCCGACGCTGCAATCCAGGCCGTTTTAGGAATGGTTGGTTTGATAAATGTATCCATACAATTCTGCCACAGATTACTGTCTAAAATTCGTGTTCATCCGGGTTAATCGGTGGCCCCAAAAGAGTTACTTTTCCCAGCCAGGCGCACGCATGGCTTCATCGCTGCCCCAGGTTGATTCGGGCAGGCTTGGTTTGCTTTCTTCTTCAGCCAGCCAGCGCAAAAATAAAACAATGGCCGTGGTGATGAAAACGCTGCCGCCAATAATCCAAAAGATCATACCGCCTAAGCGCTGACCGTCAATGTCTAAACCCCCCATTTGGAATGGCGCTGGATAGAGAAAAAGGATTGTTTCGTTGAACATGACGATCAGCCCGACCAATTTGATGATGATCACGCCAATAAAAACATAAAGGATGCGTATCACCCATGGCATTGGTTGATGGAGTCGGGGTGCGACGGCAGTAATATGCCACCAATACAAGCCAGCAACCGTCAGTAAGCTGAGGATTTCAAACGGCCGTACCCACGCATACTCAACACTCATTCGATGCAAAGTCGGGTCATACCAGAGCCAAAATACGGAAGCAAACAAGAGCAATACCGTACCTGGTGAAGTTATGGTATGAATGGTTTGTTGAATCTTGGGGTCGAGTGACGGCCGTGTCTTTAAACCGCTTTGCCATGCTACCGGCAATCCTTGTTGCAGCGTCGGCAATGGATTAGAAGCCAAAATTAAGCTGGGAATCCAGGCAATCAGCAGCAAATGTTGGGTCACACGCGCAAAGAAATATTGCCCAGCCAATCGATGCAGCGGTGAAAGCAGTGCGATGGCGAGCAAGGTTAGCCCGATCAGAAACAAAATCAGCGGCGACCGTTCAATCGTTTGCTGCTGGCGACGGCCGCGCACATATAAAACAACAATCAGGATGATCACGGCCGTTATGCCCACCTGCCATACAAATATCATGTTATGATTGTAGCAATCGGTTGGATGACAAACAAACCCGTTGATAAAAGATATGCCGCGAATTTCCCCGATCGCACAAATTATGACCATTCAAATTCGTGTAACTCGTATAATTCGTGGCGAAAAAGCAAATATCGCGTGCTATAGTGGACATGTTCAGGATAAAATAATCCCCATGAACATCTACACGCTTGATCTCAACTTTCAGGGTATTCCCGAAACCATCGCCTCTTATTTAATCATGGCGCCAGAAGGGCCGGTTTTAGTCGAATCGGGGCCGGCTTCGACGCAAGAAAATTTACGTGCGCAGTTGGCCGCCCATGGGTTTGCAATTTCTGATGTGAAACATGTGCTGCTGACCCATATTCACCTCGATCATGCCGGCGCGGCCGGGTGGTTGGCACAGCAAGGTGCGCAGTTGTATGTACATCATGTGGGTGCGCCCCATCTGGTGGATCCATCGAAATTATTGGCGAGTGCCGGCCGTATCTATGGCGACAAAATGGATACATTATGGGGCCAAACGCTGCCCGCCCCGGCTGACAAAGTGGTTCCCGTTGCTGATGGTGACGTGCTTGACGTGGCTGGTTTGCAGTTCACGGCGCTGGACACACCGGGTCATGCCTGGCACCATCACGTCTATCGCCTGGGCGACCTGGCTTTCACGGGCGATGCGGCTGGTGTGCGGCTGGTGGGCACACAGATTATTGACTTACCCGCGCCGCCGCCTGAATTTAAGCTGGAAGTGTGGTTAAACACGCTGGATCGGCTGCAAGCGGAGAATTTTGCCGTCATTTATCCGACCCATTTCGGCCGTATTGAGGATGTCGCTTGGCAGTTGGACGCACTGCGCGAACTGCTGCTAGACGCAACGGAATATATACGTGAAGGCATGGACGTGGGCAAAGAACGCGACAAGATTGTGGCTGACTATGCCGCCTGGATTCAAGCGCGTGCGCGTGCGCACGGTGCCAGCGATTTCCAGTTGCAGCAGTACGAAACCGCCAACCCTTCCTACATGTCTGTCGATGGCATCATCCGTTATTGGCAGCGCAAACAAACCAAATAACCTCTGGTAGGGGCTAGGCAATCGGGAATTACGTTTGCCAAAACAAACGGCTTCATCTCCCGATTGCCTTGCCCGTGTGTCAGATAAACGATTTGTTTGACCAGCGCGGGCGAGGCGATTGGTGGGTAAACATCTTGGTGAAATCAAAACGTCATTTGCAATCGCCTCGCCCCTACCATAAATTGTGATGTTTCCCGGTAAACAGGGTATTGACGAGCGGCCATTGGGTTGCGGTTGGGTGTTTATTCATCGTTATTTGCTGGAATATTTTGCGTCGCAGCACGGGCCGCCGGATGACTACAGCGGATAGGGATAAAAACGGATAGGTGCACGTGTCATTCCGAATGCAATGAGGAATCCGAACGGAAATAGAAAAACCAAGGCGTTTTCTGACAAATCCCGACATGTGCAAACACCGTCGGGATTCCTCACTCCGCTGCGCTGCGTTCGGAATGACATGAAAAGTGCCGCTGGCGGTTCTTTTACTGGTCTAAGAGCAGCGTCACCCGCGTGAATTGACCCGGACGGCCGTCTACAATCAACTGCCCCCCAATCACAATCATCATCGTGCTGTGCAGCGCCAAACCCTGGCCGCCCCCATCTGGTTGGCTGAGCTTGTCGAAACCCAGCCCACGGCCGTTATCTTCAATCTCCATGCGCAAACCCAAATCGACTTCTAAATGAGCGCGAATGGCTAAATTGAACGGTTCCTGGCTGTCGGCATCACGGCCGTATTTGGCCGCATTGCGGATCGCTTCACGGGCGGCATAGTAGAGCACTTCGGCCGTGAGCGTGGGCAGCTGCGCCATGTTATCGGCGGCGGCGGGGTCGATGTGCCAGCTGATGTTGTCGAAAGCGCTTGTGTATTCGGCCGTGACCAGCCGCTGCAAAGCTTTCAACAAACCTAAACGCGCCACATCGGGTATCGTGATGGTGGGCATGTCGTGCAACAAATCGGAAATTTGACGATGACTGTCGCTGAGCAGCGCCAGCGCTTCACTGTTGTCTGCTTTAGCTTCGCTGAGCGCGATCATCGCAGCGTGCAGATTAGGCAAAATTTCATCGTGCAAGACACGGCGCGTCTGCTGGTCGATGATCTGGGTTTGGGTCAGGCGTTGGCGCTGGATACCCAGCAAGCGGCGTGCCATTTCGGCGCTGGCGTGGCTGTCGATCAGTCGTTCGCCAATCACGCGCGCCGTTTCGATCTCCTCCTGCGCATACAAGCCCCCACCCTGTTTAGGACCGAGCAGCAAAATACCGCTCAAGCCGCGTTCGCTCCACAAAGGCACCGCCCAAATCGCGCCGCCATACTCGGCCGCATCCAATCCCACGACCATCTGTTCGGGCGCATGAAACGTCCCGGTCAGCTTATCCAGCGGGGGCAGATGCGGCGCACGCTGCGGCGGATAAACGAGCGGTGGGCCGATGAGGGAAGCAAAGGGGCCAACGGCCGTCAATACCGCCATTTCCGCCTGTAACACATCGGCACATAGGGCATGAAACGGCCGTTGTAAATCCAGATTGGGCGGCGATGCTGTCAAGAGTTGGTCGGTGAGGCGTTGGCTGCTGTAAAACGGCCGTAGACCAGCCATTGTGCGTTCGCGTTCGGCAAACGAGCGCCAACTGCCGAGGGCGAAGAAAAGCGTCATCAAAAAGGTGGTCAGCAGCAAACCGAAAATGCTGGCCACGTCAAAGGCGATGGTCGCGCCGACGCTAATACCATACCCCGCAGCCAACAAAATGGCACGCCGCCAATGGCGCTGCAGCCCTTTGCGCGGCAAGGTTTTGCCGGTAAACAACTCGTAGGAAACCACAGCTTGGCCCGTTAGCAAAATCACGACACTGATCAACAGGCTGATGATCAAATCCATACGGCCGATAATCAACTGCGCATCCGGTGTCATGATGAAATAGATACCAACTTTGATATTGTTGACCGCCCAAAAAACGATCCAGGCGACCAAAATACTGACCAACAGCAGCAACAGTGTGGTGAAAATCAGCCACGGCCGGGCGCGGTTGCGGGCCAGTTCGCCCATCTCACGGCGCGACACACCCGGCCGCCACAGGGCATCGAGTGCAAACAGCACACAAAACAACACATACGCGGGATAGGCCAACACGACTAACGGAATACGGCCGACTGGCGCTTTGATCAGTTCACGAATGGGAATGACGGCCGTTCTGAGGTCGGAAATCAGCGGCACATAGGGAATCGCCAGCAGTATCAGGGCGATAAAACCCGCGCCTAGAAAGGCAAACAACAGCCACAAGCGCCAGCGTTGGCGTTGGCGAAAGCGCGTGCTGTTTGGTTCCCAATAGCCGGTGTACCAGAGGATGGTGATGTACCAGGCGAAGGGTAAAATCACGGCGGGGATCATGCCCACGGCGATCCACAGAGCCGTGGTGCGGGCTGTGGCGGTGATGCCGATGGCCAGCAAGGCGCTGTGGATGAAGAAAAAGGCGCTGCCGAGCAGCAAACCGCTGCCAGCCAACCAGATGCCCCAGGCGCGCCGGTCGGAGTTGAACAGCACGGTCAGACCCAGCCAGGTAAAAAGCACGGTGTTGAAGAGGGAAACGGCCGTGATGGCCCAGTCGAGGAAGAGATGATTAGTCATTTTTGAGAAAGGAACACGCTGGGAAAGGAACACGGAGTTGCACGGAGGTGAAGGGAGAGACACGGAGAGGAATGGGAGGCGGTGTGTGCGAAAACACACATTTTTTGTTCCATGGTATCTTCGGCAAACATAAAAATCTCCAAAACCTCCGTGAAACTCAGTGCCTTCTCCGTGCGCTCCGTGTAACTGTTATTCATCAATCCTCTACTTGCCACGGCACCCATTCACCCCGTTTGTCGAGGATGTGGGGCATACCGGCGGCGTTCCATTGGATGAGACGGCCGCTTTGCATGATCAGAGTGGCGCGGGTGCGGGCGACTTTTTCGTCCACGGCCGTGTTGTTGAGGTTCCAGGCGGTGTAGATTTGACCGTTGATGCGGCTGATGGTGCGCTTGTCACGAAAGCCCATCTGCGCTGCGATCTGCTGATTACTCATGCCTTGCGCCAACATTTTGGCGACCTGCTGCTCGTTCGGTTCCAATAAATCGAGAGGGGCATGTTCATCTTTGAGGCGCACCTCTTGCACACGGGATTCGATGTCAGGGTCGATGAAGCTGCGCCCGTTGATGGCGTCTTGCAGCAGCGGCCGTATCATCGCGGGCAGCAAATAGTTCGATTTACGTACATAGGCATAATGGCTGAGAATACCAGCGCGGCGAAAGGCGCGGTAATACGCTTCGTCATCCTGAATGGAGTAAAACACGATGGGTAATCTGGGCAGTTCGCGGCGTAAAGCAACGGCCGTGTCGATGCCGTTCATCTCGCCAGCCAACTGCACATCCATGAGAATGACTTGTGGCGGCCGTTCCAGACAGAATTCATAAGCCGCCTCCCCCGTATCACAATCAAACGTGACGGTTAGATCGCCTAAATTTGTCAACCCG
>CAYGMR010000102.1:0-5855 GCA_964350725.1 uncultured Ardenticatenaceae bacterium
AAATGGGGTAACTGGTGCGGGGGACAGGTGGTAATCAACCAATAAGCAGATTGTAGATGGTACGCGCGGGCTAACTCCGCATCTAACAAGCTGTAGGCGCTCTGCTGCCAAAAATCGTAACGGAAAAGATAATCTTGTAAACCCATAAATGTCATATTAGGGCTGCGGAACAGAATGCCGCGTTGTTCAAGATCGTCCAATGCAGCTTGTACGCTGCGTACATCGAGTTCAATTTGATCCGCTGCACTGAGTTGGACAACGGCCGTATCCCCAAATAATCGCCCCATCGCCGCCGCTCGTTTTAACACGGTTTGTACCTGTGGCGATAGATGTTGGATTTGTGTGCGCAGTAAATCATCAAACCGAACGGGCAGACGCAAGCCGTCTAGTCGGCCCATGTGGACAGTGTGGGCGTTGGCTGCCCCTTCAATAACCTTTTTGTGCATCAAAAAGCGTACCACCTCTTTGATTGCAAACGGCGAACCAGCCGCGATCGAAACAATTATGTCAACCAATCGCAGTGGAAGTTGGTCAACTGTACTCAAAATGGTGTTGACAAGATGGCGCGAATCAATTGCGGATAATGGTTGTAGGGCAATGGTTTCATAAGCTGAAAATGGATCATGACTCCACACAGACCAAGACGGCCGTTTCTGCTCAAATTCAGGCATGGCTGTCACAACAATTAAAAGCGGTAAATTCTGCGTGGCCGCGATAAGGCGTTCAATAAAGTCCAAATCTTCTGCGGTAGCAAAGTCAATATCTTCGAGCAACAAAACGATCAATGCATTTGTATCGGCAACGGCCGTTAACAAACACAAAAGCCCTTGCAAAGCTTGCTCGATCAACCATTCGTGTGCGTCAACTCTTTGATCCAAATGCAAGTCAGTCGCAAAATCAAACCCGATTAAATGAGCAATTGACCACGCATATTGATAAGCTGCAGCAGTCGCAACACCTGCATTCAGCAGTTCTCGGCGCAGCGCATCAACCAGGGCTTGCCCAGCCACAACCGTGTGATAACGTAGATGCAGGTCAAAGTAACGCTCGATCACATGACGCAGCATTGTATACGGCCGTGGCGCATGTTGCTTAAAACCATAACCACAGATAAGGCGAATGGATGCGGGAAATATCGACAGCCAATTCCCGAATTCAGCCACTATTTTACTTTTGCCCACCCCCTCATTTCCCGTCAAAATAATCGCTTGCACAGAATGTGTGTCGATAACATATTGCAAGCCATTCTGTAACTGCTCGAACTCTCTATGATGCCCAACCATACGCACGGGCATATCATCTTGCCACACATATTTTGTGGTGCAAAGCAATTTCTTTTGAAGGCCCCTCACCAACCAGGCAGATGAGAATGGCTCCAATATAAAACCCGTGGTCACTGATTTGGCCACTGAGTTGTAGACATCAGCAGAAATAAGTATGCCGCCATGCGGGGCTGCGGACTCAAGGGATTCAGCAATGGAAATGGTTTCACCAACGGCCGTATAGCTATCATCTGCGCCAATCGCACTCACAAATACCGGTCCACGATGTATGCCAATGCGCATTTGAACACGCACGTTTTCTGGAAACAAATTCTGTGCAGCTGCCCGATTTTCGGGGCGATTAAACCAGTCTAAAATCTGTTGGATTTCTAAAGCGGCCAGCACTGCATGCACGGGGTCGGCGGCCCGTGGTTGGGGCACACCAAAGTAAGCGATGATGTTGTCACCCATATGTTTGTCGATACGGCCGTTCCAAGCAACGATCACCCCATCAAGATGCCCCCACAGCACATTCATCGCATCGCCAACATGTTCCGCATCCATCTGTTCAGAAATCGCGGTAAACCCAACCATATCGGCAACAAGCACCGTTAACTGTTGGTCGTTTTCTGTGTTTTCTAGATTGAAATTGGTTTTGGTTTGGGAAAGCTGCTGGCGTAATGCCCATACGGCCGTTTCTACCACATCATCTCCCAATAACGAACGACGCGACTCTAATGATACAATTGCTTCAACCAACGTACTGCGTTCAGACAAACCAATCTCCACAAAATGAAAAACCAAGCAGGGATTATAACCCACCTTCTCAGTTTTTTCTTTTATCGCCACAAATGACACAAATTAACCCAAGTTGCCACTATGCATTCAAATTTCACATGTCGTTACCTCGTCAAGTTCAGCACATATCTAGAACGGAGCGAAGCGAAGCATGACACGGCAACACAGGGCGTTTGCATACTCCAGATTTCTGCCACAAATTTCACTAATTTACACGAATTGGGATGGTTTCAATGCTTAAAATTCGTGCAATTTGTGCAATTCGTGGCAAAATATTTTTTAAAATACAATACGGTATCTTAAGCTGAATTTGCAATCGTTCCAACTTACCAATATACTGCCAAATCTATGAAATTAAAGAAGCTAACCTTGCAAGGATATAAGACCTTCGCTACAAAAACTGAATTTCTCTTCGATGAGGGCATCACCTCCATCGTGGGTCCCAACGGCAGTGGCAAAAGTAACATTGCCGATGCCTTGCGCTGGGTTTTAGGCGAACAAAGCTATGGCAGCTTACGGGGCAAACGAACCGTCGATATGATTTTTGCCGGCAGCCAAACGCGCCCGCGTTCCGGCATGGCACAGGCAACCCTCATTTTCGACAACAGTGATGGCTGGCTGCCCATCGACTATACCGAAGTTGCCATCAGCCGCCGCGCCTATCGAACTGGTGAAAACGAATATATTCTGAATGGACAAAAAGTGCGGCTCAAGGATGTGCTCGACCTGCTGGCAACCAGCGGCCTGGCCCAACGCACCTACACCATCATCGGCCAAGGGCTAATCGATCAGGCGCTCTCGTTACGTGCCGAAGAACGGCGGGCTTTATTTGAAGAAGCAGCCGGCATCAACCATTACAAAGCACGCCGCGCCGAAACCTTACGCCGTCTCAAAGAAACCCAACACAATCTTGAACGTGTCCACGATATCCTGGGCGAAATTCGCCCGCGCCTGGCATCGCTTAAAAGACAAGCAACACGGGCGCGTAATTTTGAACAAATCCAGCAAGATTTACATCATTTGTTACGCATCTGGTATGGTTTCAAATGGGAAAAGGCAAAGGAAGAACTACGCTTAGCCCGCGAAACGGCCGTTGCTGCCGAAAAATCCTGGTCAACAGGTCGTAAGGCGCTGCTTGTGCAACAACAAAATATCGACGACTTGCAACGCGACATCAACAACACCCAACAACGCCTCACAACGACCCAAGAAGAACGGGATGATGTGCGCAAACAGCTAGAAAATCTGCGCCGCAAAGCAGCCATCCAACAAGAACGCCAAAAAGCATTAAAGCACCAGTTAGAAGAACTGGCAGAAGAACTCATTTTACTGGCAGATCAGCGTGAAACCGCCGCTGCCGATTTATCCACAGCTACAGCCGAATTAAATACAGCCCAAACCACTTTACAAGAAAATCAGAACGCGCTGGCCCAATTCAACATCACCTTCCAGGAACAGCAAGCTGAAATCAATCGCTGGCAGAAAACCTTAAAAACCACCCAAATTCAACAGCGTGACACCCAAAACAAATTAGCCCAAACCGAAGGGCAGTTAAGCCAACTACGTGAGCGGTTGCAAGAATATGATTCCGCTGAGGGCCAAAGCGACAATGACGAAATCGCCCTGCTCCAAAAAACGGTCGCTAAACAAACGGCCGTTATCGAATCGACGCAGACAAAAGCTAAAGAACTGCGCCAACAACGTGAGAGCTTACAAACCCAACGCCAGGAACAAATTCGTGTCCTTAAAAAACTGCGTCACTCTACTCGCGACATGGAGCGCCAACTCAACAAACAACGTAGCCAAGTTGCACGGCTCGAAACCCGCGTCGAAATGCTCGATCAACAACGCCAAAAAGAAGTCACCATCCCCGCCAACCTCACAATCAGCGGCCAGCTTGCCGGGTTAATCACGATTCCAGAAGCGCATAAAAAGGCGTTAGAGGCCGCCTTAGCAGAACGCCTGGCCGCTTTTATTGTCGCCGATAAAGGCACTTTTTGGCAGCTCGTCGAAAATAATCCCAAACGCGCCTTGGCCGTGATTGCACAAACGGATACACACCCACACCCACACCCCAAGTTTGAGGAAACGGCCGTCTACGGCTGGGCATCTGATTTAGTCAGCAACCAAGTGGAACATCAAGCGGTTGTCGATGCGTTAATGGGTCATATTTTGTTGGTGAAGGATAAAAAATCTGCCTATGCACTTGCAGCCAGGCTGCCTGCAGGCACAGTCGCGGTAGCCAAAGATGGTTTTATGGTACACGCGACAGGTTTGGTTGAAACGGCCGTTGCGGGCACCAAAAGCAGCATTCTCGATAAAGAAGCCAATTGGCGTGCGGCAGGTGAGGAATTGAGCCAGGCACAATCTGAATATGAAGCCGCCGAGCAACAGACGAGTGCGCAACAAGGCGAAATTCAAACCATCCAAAATCAGGTCGATAGTTGGCAGCAAGAAGAACGCCGCCTTGCTAATCTAGAAAACGAACTCCAACAACGTGCAAGCAATGCCCAACGGCAGCTAGATCGCGCCCAACAGCAACAAACCTTCATCCAACGCCAAGCGGAAAGTCAGACGCGCACCATCGCCAGCCTACGTGCCCGTATAACCGAGATGGAGAGTAAAATTGAACGTGAACGCGAAACGGCCGTGCAGCTCGAAACGGCCGTCACCCAGGCCCAAACCACGCTTGCGGCTTTGCCAGTGGCCGAATCACAACAACAACGCGACAATTTACAACAAAATCGCGCGACCGCCCAAACAATTGTTGCCGGGCGCCAGGCTGTTGTTGACAGCCGCCAGACCACCTTGCGTCAATTGGAAGGTCAAATCGAACGACTAACTAGCCGGCAAACAGCCTTGACACAACAACGCGCCCAACTCAAAGCGAGTGACGACAGCAGCAGCATTCAGCACCTACAAGATAAATTAGAGCGTTTAGAAATGGGGATCAAACCGCTGCAAAAACGGCTGGCGGGCAATCGGGATGATTTGATGCGGCGGCAAGAAGAAACGGCCGTCATCCAACGTCACGCCCACGAACTCGAAAATCAATACACTCAAACCAAAATCAAACTTACGCAGCGCGAAAATCAAATTGAAGGCCTGCAAGAACGCATCAAAGCCGATCTCGGCATCGTCGCGCTGCGCTTTGATGTCGATCAAACGGGTGCGCAACCGCTGCCCATCAGCGAAGTCGTCGAAAACCTGCCGCAAGTAGAAAGCTTGCCCGCCGACATCGAAAGCACCATCCAACAATATCGCGGTCAATTACAGCGCATGGGTGCAATCAATCCCGATGCCCCCACCGAATTCATCGAAACCGAGGAACGTTTTGACTTCCTTACTGCACAAATCGAGGATTTAACCAACACTGACAGCCAACTACGCGAAATTATTGCTGAATTGGATACATTGACCTCCAATGCATTTGCCACCACCGTAGATCAGGTCAATGTCATCTTCGGCGAAACATTCACACAGCTGTTTGGGGGGGGCTCCGCGCGCCTCATGCTCACCGACCCTGATGATCTGACTGTTAGTGGTGTTGACATCATTGCACGTTTGCCTGGTCGGCGCGAACAAGGCTTAGCTTTGCTCTCAGGTGGCGAACGGTCACTCACGGCTTCAGCTTTAATCTTCTCACTGCTAAAGGTCTCGCCCACCCCCTTCTGTGTTATGGACGAAGTCGATGCCGCTCTAGATGAGGCCAATATCAACCGCTTCCGTGATCTGCTGCGCGAACTTAGCTTAAAAACACAGTTCGTCGTTATCACCCATAACCGTGGTACAGTG
>CAYGMR010000102.1:5909-11754 GCA_964350725.1 uncultured Ardenticatenaceae bacterium
CACCAGCCAAGTCATCTCGATCAAACCCGAGGAATACATCCATCAATCGATGTTGTAGGTAAACCGCGATAAATCTCTCTGGAAGAACGAAAAAAGCCGGAGTTCTGTAAACTATTATGAACAAAACTGACGTTACTGTTGCAATTCAAGCTGGGGGAAAAAGTTCGCGCATGGGACGCGATAAGGCGTTTGTGGAACTAAACGGCCGTCCGCTCATCGAGATTGTGCGCGATGCAGTCATGGATTTAGGTGACGAACTGATTCTCATCAGCAATAAACCCGCCGCTTATGCCCACCTTAACCTACCGATATTTACTGATTTGTATCCTGATCATGGGCCATTGGGTGGGATTTATACGGCCGTCTCCCAAGCCAGTCACCCGCATGTCCTCGTGGTCGCCTGTGATATGCCCTGGTTGTCACGGCCATTGCTGACATATATGCTCAGCTTACGCGCAACTGCCGACATCATTATTCCGCGTTGGAGTAAGTTCCCTGAACCCTTACATGCCATCTATAACAAAACATGTTTACCCGCGATACAAAAAAATTTAGATAACGGCCGTCTCAAGATCACAGGCTTTTTTGGACAAGTTCAGGTCAGGTTTATTGATCGGCAGGAAATAGAGCAGTTTGATGAAAACGGCCGTTCTTTTGTCAACATCAACACGCCTGATGATCTCCATCAAAATATCATCCAAGACTGATCGTTGATTTATTACCCAGAACTTTGGCAGTCCTTCCTGCGCAGGCAGGAATCCACTGATGTTGAAAGATGGATTCCCACCTGCATGGGAATGACAAATACGTAATTATTTCGCGAGTGCTATCTCCGCCGCACGCAGCGTGTTCACCATCAACATTGCAATTGTCATGGGCCCCACGCCACCAGGTACGGGGGTAATCGCGCCAGCTACTTGTGCAGCAGAGTCAAAGTCCACATCCCCCACCAAACGATAGCCACGCTTACGGGTCGGGTCATCTTTGCGATTAATGCCCACATCAATGACCGTCGCACCCGGCTTTAACATATCGCCCGTAATCAGTTCTGGGATACCCACGGCGGCCACCACAATATCAGCACGTTTACAATGTGCAGCCAAATCTTTTGTACGACTATGACAAATCGTGACAGTCGCGTTGCGTTCCTGCAACAACATCGCTACCGGCAAACCGACAATATTGGAACGGCCGACAACAACAGCCTCGGCACCATTAAAATCAACCCCAATCTCTTCCATCAAACGAATACAACCGGCGGGTGTACAGGGTATGAACAAAGGCGTGCGCCCTTTCATGGTCAAACGGCCGATATTAATCGGATGAAAACCATCTACATCCTTCTCCAAACTAATACTGTTGAGAACGGCTTCTTCATCCAAATGTTTGGGCATGGGTAATTGAACCAAGATACCATTAACAGCAGGGTCTGCATTCAACTCTGATACCAATTTTTCAACATCTTCCTGGCTCGAATCAGCTGGTAATTTATGGCCAATCGAACGTATCCCTAATTGTTCACACGTACGTTGTTTGCTACGAACATATGTGGCTGAAGCCGTATCTTCGCCAACTAAAACTGTCGCTAAACCAGGCACATAATCATGATCCGCCTTCATTTGGGCAACTGCGACACGAACCTCTTCACGAACCTTATTTGAAATTTGTTTTCCATCAATAATTTGCGCTGACATTTTTTCCTTCTTTTTTAGTAACTACAACCGAGAGCGGACAGGAGACCGACCCTGGACCTCAGTAGTTCCCTTGTTTAAATAGTAACCACAAAGGTGCAAAGTTAACAAATAAAATTTGCACCTTTCTGCCCCTTTATGGTCATTCAATCGTTCAAATAAAAAAGCCTCAACGAAAAGACGTGAGGCTAACTATTTATAAAGTATACTTGGATGATAGTGGGCTTTTATTCGGGAAGCAACTTGGTACCCATGAACTTGTCCAACCAAAAACCAAGTGCAAAAGCCAAAGCTAAAGATGTGAGGGTAAAATAACCGGTGCCATATTGAGCCGGTGTTGTTCCTATTAATATCGTGATGCCCGTTGTTACGACAACACCAAAAATCAAGCAAATTAGTACCAACAAAATTCTTTTTACGAGCATAATTCAAAAGCCTCCAAAATATCCGCATAGCAAATGCACTGTACTTAACAAACGCTATGTATTGTGTTATTTGTCACACAGTCTAATTGTAACAAAACACCCTTGTTTCAGGCAAAAATTAACACCTATTCAACACCTCATTAACATGGCGCGTCAATATTTCGCGTGAAATTGGTTTTGTGAGATATTTTGTGGCACCAACCTTTAGACCATGATTGACACTGTCCAAATCTGCTCTTGCGCTTAACATAATAATTGGCATTTCAGCAGTCTTATCTTGTTGACGCAGGTTTATGCAGACTTCAAACCCATCCATGCCGGGCATCATCACATCTAACAATACCAGATCCGGCTTTTTTTTGGCGACCTTTGCCAAAGCATCCGCACCATTTTCTGCCTCAACGACATCAAAACCTGCACGCACAAGCATCAGACGTAGTAAAGCCCGTGCCATTGATTCATCATCAACAACCATTATTGATTGTGCCATCAGATCATTTTTCCCTACAAAACTTGCTACCTGCAATCTTGCATTCTAAAATCTTGTTTTCTGTACAAGCGTTTCACGCGCAGGTGTCTAAACAGGAAGGTCTTTGCCAACGGGCGAATTCACTACCATACCTTCACGAGTCAAAATTGTACGTGGAAATATTTTACGCGCATCTAGCAAAATGTCATCCAATTGATTATCACTTAAATCAGGTGAATAATGAAACAAGCCCAAACAATTTACTTTCGCCTCAATTGCAATTTGGGCAGATTCAAGCCAGCAGCTATGTCCCCATTCTTTATAAGCGCGCGCCTCTGCCAACGTGGCAAAATGGGAATCATGCACTAAAAAATCAGCACCCTGGGCTAATTCCAAGACACTTTCTGTAAATCCATCTTCATAATGTCCTGTATCACTGCAATATGCAAATGTATGCCCATTATCTTCAATGCGAAAACCCAAACTTCCACCGGGATGGTTTAAGTCAGCAACTTGTACTTTTGTAGATTCGCCTATGATAAATTTTTCGCCTGATTTTATCTCTTTTACTAACAAATCGGCAGGCAGTGTTTTGTATCCAAATGGCAAATAGGATTCCGTAAATTGACCCGCCATCGCCTCCTCTAAACGTTGATCGACTCGCTTGCGCCCAACAAGCACAAACCGATTATGTCTACCAAAGACTGGATTAAAGAAGGGGAATCCTTGAATATGATCCCAATGCGTGTGACTGATTAATATGCAACCGGTTATACGTTTTGGGTTTTCTTTTGGTAAAATTTTGCCTAAACCTCGAATGCCGGTCCCAGCGTCAATGATAATAACTTGATGATCAGAAGTTAGAATATCAATGCAAGCTGTATTGCCACCATATCGAACTGTGTTTGCCCCTGGTGTTGGTATCGTACCACGGACACCCCAAAAACGAATACGCAATTTTATTATCCTCAATGAGTTTCAAATCAAGTCACATTCACATTGTCAAGAAGGCTTTCAGTATAACAGATTGTCTCGAAAATTGATAGCCAAATGCAGCAATATTCACATTATAATACAACAAGTTCGGCTGTAATTTACGGCCGTTGCTGATACCGTCGCAATTCTAAACGATAAAAAGGTATAGCTTCGACAAGCTGCCAATTTTGATCCAACCACGCTTCTGCTGGCGAAGAGGGCACAGGGCTGGCTGGCATACGCTCCGCGATAATCCAAATATTCAATACTTCTGGAGCAGCGCTCGTTGTTTCTGCCAATGCCTCTAACTTTACTAGCGATCCTCTCTGTGCGGCAATCTTTGGCTCATAATATTCATATGCTGCCCGATTCCAAAGCGGATCCAGCCAAACGATATCTTCTGGTTGTGCCCGGTGGTCGAGTACGGCCGTTGCACTGCGCCAATCATCTTTGGGCACAACAACTATCGCTGTCAAAGCAGCCAAAATAGATACGCCCATCAAAACAAGCCACATGCCCCTTTTTTGTTGTGAAATAGCGGCAATGAGCCAAGCTACAAGTAAAATGACAAACGGCCAAAACAATACCAGCACTCGTTTGATGCCATACAGACGCGGTATA
Organism: uncultured Ardenticatenaceae bacterium; assembly: GCA_964350725.1. Taxonomy (GTDB): domain Bacteria; phylum Chloroflexota; class Anaerolineae; order Promineifilales; family Promineifilaceae; genus JAACFF01. The sequence goes on from CAYGMR010000102.1 coordinate 10,091, forward strand.
GGGAAGAAAAGGGTTAACAACAAAAAGCCGCCCAGAATTAGCCAGGTTAACAATCTACGGTAGCGAACATTGCGGAGCAGCTTATTGAAAACAGCAATCCCCATAACCATGCCCAAGCCCAACAATGGCAACAACAGCAAATATTGGGCGGGCGCTAAGATCGGGATGCCTAATCTGGCTTGAAATAGTTCGAAAAGATGAATGTCATTAAATATCGCCAGGACAGCCATGAACTTTTGCCACCAGGGCAAATAGAGCAGCAACGCAACGGCCGTTGCCCCCAACCAAACCAATAATGACGACCGCTTTCTACCGCTCTGCCACCAAGCCACAAACCAAATCGCACTGATCACAGTCCATTGCAACAAAAGTGTGTAATCAAGATAAAGGCCGAGCGTGAGAACGGCCGTTAATGGAAAAAACGTCCACCCCCGATCCCAGGTCAAACAAAGCGCAGCCAGCAAGCTGATCGCCGTCATAAACACATACATGCGTGCTTCCTGACCATACCAAATATGCAAGGGGGACACCGCCAACAATCCAGCCGCCATCAAAGCAATTTCGCGGTTGAATAAACGCCGTGCCAACCAATACAGCAAACCAACGTTGAGAATGGAGATGAGGGCGGAGGGCAAACGAACGGCCGTTTCACTGCGACCAAATATGTTCATCCAGATTCCCAATAGGCTGTAATACAAAGGCGGATGGGTTTCTGGTCGGGCTCCATAATCTTGTGCCCAGATTTCTGCCTGTGATTCGCTGGCTAACAGCACGCTAATGGCCTCATCAAGCCAGATGCTTTTTTGCCCAATCCACGCAAAACGTAAACCAGCAGCCACGATGAGAATCAGGAGTAACCATAACCAATCTTTGCGCTTCATGCGCATAGTTTACTGAAAAGCAGATAAATCGTAAAACAAACCATGAAATCTCAGTGGTTAACAGAGCTAGCAGTTAAAACTGCACCTATACAAACCAAGTTGGTCTTCACCGACTGGCGGCCAGTCCACACAGATCAACTTTGCATTTGTTGTCATCGGGCGAAGCGTCGTGATAGTGACCATTCATTCGCCGAGAAATGTTTTAATATACACCTTTCACGTCTATAATTCACAGCATGAAAGAACAAAACATCATCCTCACCGGATTTATGGGAACTGGCAAAACGACGGTTGGTCGCCTTTTAGCCGCACATTTGAATATGCAATTTGTGGATAGTGATGAACTAATTGTGGAGCGCAACGGCCGTTCCATCGCCAACATATTTAGCCAAGAAGGTGAAGCCTTTTTTCGTCAATTGGAAACACAAATCGCACAAGACCTAGCGGCCCAACGGGGATTAGTCATTGCAACCGGAGGTCGTTTGATGCTCGATTCCTCCAATGCAGAAATGTTAGCAGCCACCGGCCCGGTCTACTGCCTTACCGCTGATCCAGCTGACATTCTCGCACGCCTGGCAAACGACAACATACAACGGCCGTTGCTCGAAGTGCCTGATCCAGAATGGCGTCTACGCCAACTGCTGCATGCACGTGCGGAGGGTTACGGCCGTTTCCCTCAAATCACAACCAGTGGTAAATCAGCTGAAGATGTTACCTCTGAAATCATCGCCCTACTAAATGCCAACATCTTGAGCGTATCCCATCCAAACGGCCAATATAATG
>CAYGMR010000102.1:11764-13514 GCA_964350725.1 uncultured Ardenticatenaceae bacterium
GGCTATGATTTACTACCCAAAATACGTGAAATCGCGGCCATCAACGGCCCCATCGCCTTGATCACCGACAGCAATGTTGGTCCCCTACACGCCAAACAAATCGGCGATACTGTCGCTAAACTTACCGTGCCAGCCGGTGAAAAATACAAGACTTTAGCCAGTGTCAACAATCTATACAGCCAGCTTTTGGCAGCCGGCGTAGATCGCAAATGCACCATTGTCACGTTGGGCGGCGGTGTCGTCGGTGACATGGCCGGCTTTGTTGCTGCCAGTTATATGCGCGGTGTGCCTGTGGTACAATGTCCCACCAGCCTGTTGTCAATGGTTGATGCTAGTGTCGGCGGTAAAACGGGTGTGGATTTGCCTGAGGGTAAAAACTTAGTGGGTGCTTTCAAACAACCGCAAGCCGTTTTGGCGGATCTGGCCACTTTACAAACATTGCCACCTATCGAGTTTGCTGCTGGATTGGCCGAAATCATTAAACACGGCTTGATTTCCAATCCAAATTTGTTCGCCCAATTTGAGTCTGGTGACTGGCGTTTGCGCCCAGATAACGACAATTTGTGGGCAACATTACAAGCGTTAGTCACAGCTGCCATCCAGGTAAAACGTGATGTCGTACAAGAAGACCCTTACGAAAACGGCCGTCGCGCGTTATTAAACCGGGGCCAGACATTCGGTCACGCGATTGAGCAGGTGCGCGGCTATGTCGTGCGCCACGGTGAAGGGGTTGCCATGGGATTGGTCGCTGCTGCCAACCTATCGGCACGCTTAGGCCATTGTGATCCTGACCTACAAAACAAAATCGAGGCTGTTTTAATGCGTGTCGGCTTACCTATCCGCATTCCGTTAGACTTGCCAATCCAACCGATCTATCAAGCGATGTTTAGTGATAAGAAAAAGGCAGGCGGTCAACTGCGTTTTGTTTTGATCCGCGAGGTTGGAGATGTTTTTATTACGGGTGGTGTGGCAGAAACGGCCGTATTCGACACCCTACGCGCCTGCCAACAATAATCTGAATGGCCACAAACCTGACCTGGATTAACCAGAAAAGATTCTGACACGAATTTCACGAATTACACCAATTAAATTCGTGAAATTCGTGCCATTCGTGTCGAAAAATTCTTGGTCACCGTGCAAGCATGTCCTGATGCCCAGCTGGATGACCTTCCTGATGACATACGGCCGCTGCCAGAAAAGCAGTAAACAACGGATGCGGTTTATTCGGGCGGCTCTTGAATTCTGGATGGAATTGACTGCCAAGCATAAACGGATGGTCGCGAATTTCAGCTATTTCAACTAAACGGCCGTTGGGTGACAAACCACTCAACGCCATCCCCGCATCTCCCAAAACCTGCCGATACGCATTATTAAACTCCCACCGATGCCGGTGCCGCTCAGATACTTCATCCGTATTGTAAGCCAAAGCTGCACGTGTGCCGGGTACAAGTACACAAGGATAAGCACCCAAGCGCATCGTACCGCCCATATCAGCCAACCCTTGTTGGTCTGGCATCAAACTGATAATTGGCTGTTCCGTTTGTGAATCAAATTCAGTGCTGTTTGGTTCATCACTCCCCAATACATAACGTGCAAATTCGATACACATCACCTGCATACCCAAACATAAACCCAAGTAGGGCACTTTGCGTTCACGCGCCCAGCGCGCCGCCATAATCTTGCCCTCGACCCCTCGTTCACCAAAACCGCCGGGCACAACAATACCATCCAACCCTTCAAACTGCTCCCA
>CAYGMR010000103.1:0-12626 GCA_964350725.1 uncultured Ardenticatenaceae bacterium
GGCGTGGCAGCGACAACCGTTGGGGTTGGGTTTATGCGTCAAGAATCTTCTGAAGCTGAACACACAAGCCCCTATCGCTGGGCAATGGTGATCGACCAATCTAAATGCAGCGGCTGTGGTCACTGTGTGGATGCTTGCAGCGCCAGTAATGATGTTGCCCCAGAGATGGCGTGGAGTCGCATTATCGCCACAGAACCGGTTGGCGAAACCGACGTTTATTTGCCGGTGCCATGTATGCATTGTGAAGATGCCCCTTGTGTGCATGTTTGCCCAGTTAAGGCTACCTATCACCGGCCTGATGGCATTGTGATGATGGATTACGACAAATGTATCGGGTGTCGCTATTGTGAATTGTCATGCCCATATGGGGTACGTAGATTTAATTGGGAAACCTTTGCGGACGAAAATCCGGCGATTCCGGCCTGGGGTCAACCGGAAGTGCCGCGTCGGCCGCGTGGCGTTGTGGAGAAATGTTCTTTCTGTTACCAGCGCATTGATCGCGGTCTTGAATATGGCCTGACACCTGGTATTGATCAGGCTGCAACGCCGGCTTGTGTGGTGGCTTGTCCAACTGGGGCACGCATTTTTGGCGATTTGAATGATCCAACTTCCCCAGTGAGCGTAGCTTTACGGGATCATACATCTTATCGCTTACGTGAGGATTTAGGCACAGAACCACGTGTTTATTATTTGCCAGTACATGAGGAGACAAGCGAATGTCAAATCGAAGCTTAGGTTTTTTGAAAACACCTTTTTTCTGGTGGATTGCGAGTTTGTTAGTGATTATCGCTGTGGGCCTGGTGGCTGCGGCACTGGTATTTACACAAGGTTTGGTTGTGACCAATCTGACCGATTTGGTGCCCTGGGGTTTGTGGATCGGCATTGATTTGTCTTCTGTGGCTTTGAGTGCCGGTGCATTTTTACTTTCGGCGGCGGTTTATTTGTTGGGGATTAAGAAGCTGCGGCCTGTGGCAAGAACGGCCGTTTATATGGGTCTCATCGGTTACAGCATGGCTGTGATGACCTTGATGCTCGACATCGGCCGTCCTGACCGTTTCTGGCGCGCGCTTACGAGTTGGAATATCCACTCACCTTTGTGGGAAGTTACGATGTGTGTGACCATTTATTTGATGGTGTTGGCTTTGGAAGTCGCACCGATACTCGGTAAAAGCGACTTTATGCAGCAGCGCTGGCCCGGTATGGGCAATCGTCTGAGCGCCATTCATGCCATCGCACCACTTTTGGCCGTCATTGGCCTGGGTCTATCCATGCTGCATCAATCATCTCTGGGGGCAACATACGGGGTACTAAAGGCACGACCCATCTGGTACAGCCCTGGCTTGGCGGTCTTGTTTATTGTGTCAGCAATGGCGGCGGGACCGGCCTTGGTTGTATTGGCTTCGGCCGTATCGGCGCGGATTACGCCGCGTGCCAAAATTGATGCGTCATTATTGGACACGGTGTCCCGTTTTATCGGCTGGGTCTTGGTCGCTTACCTTTACTTGCGCTTCTGGGATGCACTTTCGATGAGCTACACCTATGAACCGGCGCGCAGCGAAGCTTTAATCTTTCTGACCAAGGGGCCGCTGGCACTAAACTTCTGGGTTGGTGAAATTGCCTTGGGCATTATTATCCCAATGATAATTTTGTTAAACCCCAATTGGCGCAAAATGCCGCGTTTACAAATTCCGGCATTGGCATTAATCGTATTGGGTCTGGTTATGTACCGTTGGGATACAAATATGGTTGGGCAGTTGGTGGTGTTTAATTATATGCCACAGGAGTTAGTGCCTCAATTTACCCAATATATACCATCACTTGTTGAAATTGCAGCAGGTGCGGGCGTAATTGCTGTAGGACTGTTGGTTTTCACACTTGGCGTGCGTTATTTACGCGTCATTGATCACAGCGAAGTAGTTGTTGACGAACCTCTTGATATGCCATTACCGGCTATGTCAACTGATTAAATGATTTTGTTTTGCCACGGATGCACACGGATTTACACGGAAAACATGAAAAAGAAATCCGTGAAAGTCTGTGATAATCCGTGGCAAAAATGTTGGAAGATAGACGATGGATGATTTTCAAGCTGCTGGAATGATGGTTCTCTTATTTGCTTTGCGGTGCGTAGCGCCTCTGGTGTTGACGATGGGGGTTGGCTATCTGATGAACCGCATGGTGGATAAGTGGGAGCGTGAGGCACAAGCTGCACAAGAATCTAAGCCGCAAGCTGACGGATCGCCTGGATTGGATTTGCCGGTTGCTCAGAAACGGCCGTTGCCTTCTCTGCCGTGTTGGTTAACCACAGGTTGTAGTCCTGAGCGGCGCAAAAACTGTCCAGCCTACTTGCAAAGCGATAAACCGTGTTGGGCAGCACGTCTGACAGTTGAAGGTGTGTTACCCGCCGATTGTCCTGACTGCCCCGTTTATCAACATGCACATGCTTGATTCGAATTAGGGTTGATGATTAAATAACAATACGAAAGTTCATCATCAGCCTTGAGGAACGGTAAGGAAAAAACTTCGTTTTCTAATTAAAATTCCTTTCCTTAGCCATCGACTACTTCCACGGAATTACTTGGCCCGTTGAAAGTAACAACCAACTGATTCAATACATCCCGACCGACAATCACTTCATCATTTTGAGTGTCGCCTACTACTTCTAAATGTGCCAAGGTTAATGGGCCTAATCGTAAAGAGATTGGATAAAGGTGAATCATTATCCGCCCCCCGGCTGTGCCTCGCATCCATTTTGCACGACTTCGCCGGGCGCGAATTTGTTGTAAATAGCGCACGGGGATCATTGTAGCATCGGCACCAGAATCTACTAATGCTATCAAGGACAACGAAATTTCGGCCATGGCGCGGCCAATTCCGATATCAATGACCGGCATAGCCGGATCGTAATTAGCATCATACTGGAATGTGTAGATTTTGCTCATTCGATCGGTATTAAACGTGGAGACCGGAAAACCAACGTAGGCATTGGTTCTTTTTCAACTGTAGCTAGCCACACAAATTGATTTGGGTATTGGGCATCAATGCGTGCGTACAAAGCACCAAAATCTTCGTCAACGTCAATCAGATGCCCACCGAAAATAGCCACATGTTGGCCTAGATATTTCTCCTTCAATATGGGGTGGAGGGCAATATAGGCTTGCATTTCCCGCTCAACATTCTCAGCTTCGCCGGTGACATTCGGTTCGTTGTCTGGTGGCAATGCTTGCTCTAACATCTCAGTCAACACATCTTCCACCGGCCGTTTCCGTAAACGAGCCAACTCGCGGACACGCTGGTAAAGTGTTTGGGGGATAGAAATGTTTATTTGTTCAGCCATGTGTTGATCTCCTGTGACGATCTTTACATGTTCCTATTATACTCGATATTTCATGGGTGTGGTTCCAGCCGCTTCGATTCTGAAAAAGGCCGCACAAAATATATCAATCCTCTAAATCAATCAGCCCTTTCTTTATCGCGTATTTCACGAGATCAATTCGATTGTGCATATTCAGTTTGCGCATGATGTTTTCGCGATGGCGGTCAACGGTTTTGACGCTGATGGTCAACTCTAGAGCGATTTCGGCATTGGTAAGTCCTTCTGCAATTAAGGTGAGCACTTCAATTTCACGCGGGGTGAGATCACTTTGGGGGCTTTTGTCATCTGTCGATGTCTCATCTTTGTGCAAATAATCTTGTACCAGATGGGCAGCTAAAGACGGGTATAAATAGACACCTCCCGCATAAACCGTGCGAATGGCGTTGACGAGTTCATCTGGGGCGGCCCGTTTGGGCACATATCCGGAGGCACCCGCTTTGAGCATCTCGAAAAAGTATTGTTCATCTTCATACATCGTGAGGGCTAAAACGGCCGTTTCTGGCAAAAGCATCTTGATCTCATACGTCGCTTCAATGCCGTTCATGCCGGGCATCTCCACATCCATCAGAATGATGTCTGGCCTGAGCGTTTGTGCTTGCGTGATCGTTTCCAGCCCATTTTCTGCTTCACCCACAATTTCCATATCTAGCTGCGCTTCCAAGAGCATGCGCAAACCCGAACGCACAACTGCGTGGTCATCGGCCAGCATAAGCTTGATTTTCGCCATAAGTAAGCCCCTAATCAGTTTGTTGCAAGGGAATACAAACGTGGATGATTGTGCCCACTTGCGCTTTTGATTTAATAAAAAAACGTCCCTCAGATAAAGCCACACGTTCTTGCATCCCTAACAATCCCCAGGCTTCGCGGGATTTTGAGCTTGAATCCAACGCTTTATCCGTATCGAACCCACAGCCATTGTCACGAATGCGCAGACAAAGATGTGCTTCTCGAAAAAATAGCTTGACTTTAACCTGGGTCGCTGCGGCATGTTTTGCGATATTGGTCAAGGCTTCCTGCGAAATGCGGAAAATAGTCATTTCAATATCGCCATCAAGACGCTGCCGTTCCCCACTGACGCTAAACTGGGTGCTGATGTGCGTGCGTTTTTCAAATTCTTGAATCTGGCTGCGTAATGCCGACACAAGTCCTAAATTGTCAAGCAGCGACGGCCGTAAATCGTGTACCAAATCTTGCACTTCTTGTAAGGCGTGTGCATTGAGTGTCCGTAGTTCCCCCAACTGTTGTACGGCAAGCTGTGGGTTTTGGTTGATATTATCGCCGACCGCTGCCAGCCCTAGGCCAAGCGCCGTGAGTGTTTGTCCGGTGCTGTCGTGCAGTTCACGAGCGATGCGCTGCCTTTCTTTTTCTTGTGCGGCCGTTACCTGATGGAATAATTCGCCGCGCAAAGCTTCCCGTTCTTGCACTTGTTGGTACAACGTCGCATTTTCAATCGCAATACTCAACTGTCCGGCAACGGCGATAAACAAAGCCAGGTCTTGGCGTGTGAAAGGATCTGTGTGTGCGTTGACACTTAAAATCACGCTGCCCGTAACCTGATTATGTACAACTAGAGGTACGCCTATTGTGTGCCCACTGGCCGCCACGGAAAACGAAACTTGGCCGTTTTGTGAACTGATTATATGGCTGGCATCGCCTAAATCGATGATATTTTCACCATCACACCAAGCCAGATGACCGCTTTGGGTAACGTATTCACCCAGACGGCGTGTGTTATCAAGTGAGCAAGCTAAGAGCGTCTGGCCTAGGCCATCGCTTTCTGGATAGCCGGACCGCGTGATAATTTGTAACGGCCGTCCTGCTTTCTCGCGCAGCATAATCATGCCGCCATCAATGCGTGGCAGTGCCTCAAAAATTTGGCCTATGGTTTGATGCAGCAGGGTGTCGTGGTCAATGGTAGCCGCCAAACTACGCGAAAGTTCATACAAAACCGAAAGCTCATTGACCGCTTTCTGCAGCTCCTGATTAAGTTGTTCGCTTTCCTGATTGGCTTTTAACTGCGTCACCAGTGCCGCTTGCTGCGCTGCTAACCGCGCCTCATTGGCTTCCTCAAGCCGTGCTTGTGATTCAAACTCAAAAGCACGCAGTGCTTGAATGATAAACAGTGCCATAACTGCCGCCATTACGGCCCGAAACAACTGCACAGGAAAACCAAAGAATTGAAAGAATAATTCGCTATTGATGATATTGGCAGGGAAAAGGAAACTGGGAGAGACAAATAACTGTCCTATCAGCCCATATAATATTAAAGCAACGGCCGCACCCAATAATGCACGTCCAAAATCAGGCATCCCCTCAGCCTTAAAAGCCCGCTGCTCCAACACAATTGCCCAGGCTGCCAGCAAAGCGCCCGGAATACCAATGATATAACGCGCCAACACATCACTGGCGCGAATAAATTCATTTGCGTCAGGCGTGTAAATCACGCGGGTTAACAGCACACTGGCCAGCCAGAAACTAGCCAAAAGACCAGCCGCGATCCAGGCAAAAGTACGTTCACGGCCGTCGCTGACCCGGTTAGAATAAATCAGGCGAATCCCAAAAACCACTAACAACGCAAAAGAAAGTACCAGATCGCCAATACGCAGCCCATTAAAAAAAAATGATTGTTCCGGCGACAAGCTGCTGAATTTACCCAGCCGGTCGAACATATCCATCCATTCATGCAGACCATGGATTATGCCAAAACCAGCCAAAAAAACCATTGCACCTGCGATGCGAAATTTGGATGAGCGACGTGACTCTAACCAGACAGCCAAACCCATGCTGAAAAAGGCCAGCCCATAAAAGAAAAAAACCACATCGATATGGCGTACAAAAATGGATGAAGAATCAACCATGCTGCCAAGACTCCTGTTTACACTTTCTGATCTTTGTGTATTTCAATTATACCAGAGTGCGGATAGAGCAGGAACCTAAGAGATTACGCACTTGAGAGGGTGCGCATATATTTCATAAGGTGGGTTTCGCTGGCTAGGCTTTTCAATAGTCGGGTTTGTAACCATGATTTCCAATCGTGCCGAGCTCGCTAGACTAGAGCGAGACAACGATTTCGCGGTTACGACATCTCTTTCAAGGACAACTAAAAAACCTTAGTTTTGCACCTGTGCTGCTTGATTTTTAACGAGAATGAAGGAAAATTCCTGTTATAAATACAATGAAACGATATATTATAGGGTTTGGACAAGATGAAATTGGCGATTGGGTAGCCAAATTGGAATGCCGCCATCAACAGCATGTGCGTCATAATCCACCATTTGTCAATCGCCCATGGGTGCTGACGCAAGAAGGGCGTGAAAGTTTTATTGGATACCAATTGACTTGTAAAAAGTGCGCCGAAGGTGCGCCGCGTGATTGGTAAAATGTAGCAACAATCCCGCTCGTGGCTGGTCTTCAGACCAGCGCTCATTTGCGGCGCGGTCTGGAGGCTGGCTCTGAGCCTGGATAGTGGATGAAAGAGGATCAAAAGTTTATGACTGAAAAAGAAAACAAAATGGTGACAACCTGGTTAATTATCGTTGCCGTTCTGATTATGGGTTTGGTGGTTTTTGGCGGTTTTGTGCGCTTGACGCGCTCCGGTTTGTCGATTGTTGAATGGAATCCGATTAGCGGCGTTGTGCCACCAATTGGCCAGCAGGCGTGGGAAACGGAGTTTGCCAAATACCAGCAGACCCCAGAATTCCAAAAAGTGAATGCGACAATGACACTAGAAGGATATAAAGAAATTTTTTACCTGGAATATATCCACCGGCTCATCGCCCGCTTTGCCGGTCTGATTGTGGCAATTCCGTTACTTTATTTCCTGTTTAAGGGCATTATTCCGTGGCGCAAATCGGCCGTTTATGTGTTGATCGGGTTGATGTTTGGCTTTCAGGGCTGGTTGGGCTGGTATATGGTCAGCAGTGGCCTTGTGAACAATCCGGCCGTCAGCCATTATCGCCTGACATTCCATCTGTTGACGGCACTGCTTTTGCTGGGGATGACAGTTTGGATGGTGCTGCAGCATTTGTCCGGCTTTCCGAAACGTGTGCCCGGTGCGGCCAAATCAACACCGTTTATTTTGGCTTTGACCTTGATGGTTGTGCTTATTTTACAAATTGCATATGGTGGCTTCATGGCCGGGTTAAAGGCAGGGCATGTGTCCAGCACTTATCCGTTGATGTTTGGTGTCTTGGTGCCGCCGGGCATGTTGACCATTATGGAACCCTGGTGGCTGAATTTGGTGTCGGCATCAACGACGGTACATTTTATCCATCGTTGGTTTGCTGTCGTCGTTTTGATTGTGTCCGTCATCCTTTATTATTTAACGCGCACACGCGGCTATTCGCGCCAACTGCATCAGAGTATCATTTTGATGATGGCTTTGGTCGGCGTGCAAATTTTATTAGGGGCGATGACGGTTTGGTTTCTTGTGCCCACCTGGATCGCGCTGGTACATCAAGCGACAGCGTTATTGTTGTTTGTAACGACGATTTTTATCAATTATCGTGTGCTGCATGAACCGGTGGCTGCTGTTGAAAGGGTACCGTCTGAATTAAAAGCGACGACTGTTTAGTAGGCGTGCAGAAATAAGTTAGCGATTCATTTTGACGGAGGACGAATGACAGAAAGGCGGTCATGCGTCCTTCGTCATTCGTCCGCTAAGACCCATCTGCGCTTTTGCTGGGATGGTATTCAAATATCCAGGGGTTGAATGCAGGGGGATGCTTTTTGTGGCGGTAGCGGATCCAGGTCAGCATCAGCGTGCCACCCAGGACAAGTGCCCCCATCGCCAAAATGCCGGCTTCTGGCCCTAAAATACCCCCAGTGAAAAAGGTGGGGCCCTCTTGTGTAAGCAAGAGAACCGAGGTGTCGTTTTCCAAAAATACCGAACGTGTAGAAAAGCCCAGCACATACTTGCTGACTGTGTTCCAACCAAGTCCAATTCCAATTGTCAAACCAAGGTTACGGGTTAAGACAAAAGGAAGTGCTAACAATAAGCTGCCACGAAGCAAATTATAAAGTAATATTTTGGTCGCGCCTTCGTCGCCTAAACGTGAGGACAGAAAAAAGAGTGTGGCAAAGGCCCAGGCGGCCAGAACAGGCAGGCGCTGTCCTATAGCCTGTAGTTTCGGGGTAGTGATCTGGAAACGGCCGATATTCAATGAACGATCTTCCATAGCCGTTCCCCAGCGGGTTTCTAGAAAACGGAAACTCTCGGCTAGGTTGACGAGCAAGAAACCAAAAAAAACAATGTAGACGACTGTGATGTCAGCTAAAACGAAGAAAATGGGTGGGGACATGGCCAGGGCAAATGGCATAGCAGTCGGGTTGACGAAGGTGTCGATGATCTGTAACCAACCGGTGAAATATTCGAACAGGAAAACGGCCGTTATCATCACGCCGCCCAAAAGCACGCCAAAACCAAAATTAATCCACCAATCCCGTTGGCGCAAGTTCAGGCCATATTCAGTAAAATCACGTTTATCGATACGCCGCGCAACCCATGCCAAAATGAGCAGCAGGATGCCCAAGTGGATAACTGTGATCAAAATTCTTGAAGCGTTTGTTAATGTGCCATCAGTACCCATAAACAGGAGACGCAGCAAATATAACAAACCAAAGTAGCTGCCGATGACAATTAGAATGCGCCAGAACGCCCGAAGGCGATTTTGTTGTTGGTTCCAAAAGAATTTTTTCATTTTTGAATAACCGAATAGCCTATTTTTTGAGTATGATCGGGAATTTACTATGAAACTACAAAAATATCAACTACTATGTCAACTTATTAGGTGGGCTTCGGCACACAATGATTAAGGCTTTTTCGGAATTTAAATGATCCTATTCTATTCCCAAATAACCTCGAGCTAATTCAGACAATCCCGCCTTTTCTGGATCGTTATTTTTATAGATTGGCCTAAGGTGTATGAGACGCTGTGCAATTCGGTTTGTACCCTTTATACTTAACGGCCGTTGACTGAACAGCAAAATTACTGCAAATATATGCAACGGTGGAATAAAGCAGCTATGCAATACAATCATTTGAAAATACTTGAATCAGAATCGATCTATGTGATGCGTGAGGTAGCGGCGCAGTTTGAACGGCCGTTTCTATTATTCTCCGGCGGCAAAGATTCGATCATCCTGGCACACCTGGCACGCAAAGCGTTCTATCCTGCGGCCATCCCCTTTACCTTATTACATGTCGATACCGGCCACAACTTCCCCGAAACCTTGGCCTTTCGCGATGCGTTGATGCAGAAACTGGGCGCACGTCTGGTCGTGCGTTACGTGCAAGACAGCATTGACCAGGGGCGCGTTGTCGAAGAAACCGGTCCCTATGCCAGTCGTAATGGCTTACAAACCGTGACCTTGCTCGATGCCTTGGCCGAGTTCAAAGTAGATGCCGCCATTGGCGGCGCACGTCGTGATGAGGAAAAAGCGCGTGCCAAAGAGCGTTTTTTCTCGCATCGGGATGAGTTTGGTCAGTGGGATCCCAAAAATCAGCGCCCAGAACTGTGGAATTTGTATAACGGCCGTAAACACCTCAACGAAAACTTCCGCGTTTTTCCCATCAGCAACTGGACCGAGCTGGATGTGTGGCAATATTTGCAAATGGAAGGCATCGAACTGCCCTCGCTCTATTTCACGCATCAACGCGACATCATCAACCGTGATGGCGTTTTGTTGGCGGCTTCCGATGTCGTTTATCCGGTCAAGGATGAAGTGGTCGAACGCAAAACGGTGCGCTTCCGTACCATTGGCGACATGACCTGTACCGGCGCTGTGGAGTCAACGGCTGCCCACATCGATGATATTGTGGATGAGGTCGCCTCTGCGCGTGTCACTGAACGCGGTGCGCGTGCCGACGACAAGCGCTCTGAAGCGGCGATGGAAGACCGTAAGAAAGTAGGCTATTTCTAAATATAAAAGGAACACGGAGCGTCACGGAGAGGGCAAGGGGTTTCACGGAGAGCTTGGGGAGGATTTCTCCAAACTCTCCGTGAAACTCCTAAACCTCTGTGCAGCTCCGTGTCACAGCTTTTAACATGACAGAACAACAAATTGAACTTTTACGCTTTTCGACGGCTGGCAGTGTGGATGATGGCAAAAGCACGCTGATCGGCCGTTTACTTTATGATTCCAAATCTATTTTTGAAGACCAGATCGAAGCTGTCGAACGCGCCAGCCGTGATCGTGGTGATGGCGAAGTCGATCTCGCACTGGTCACCGATGGCTTGCGGGCTGAGCGCGAACAAAAAATCACGATTGACGTGGCTTACCGTTATTTCGCCACGCCTAAACGCAAATTCATCATCGCCGATACGCCCGGCCACATTCAATACACACGCAATATGGTCACTGGGGCTTCCACGGCCGAACTGGCCATCATCCTGATCGATGCACGTAATGGGGTGTTAACGCAGTCGAAGCGGCATAGTTTCTTGGCTGCTTTACTCGAAATTCCGCATATCGTGGTGGCAGTCAACAAGATGGATCTGGTGGATTATTCGCAGGCTGTCTACGAGCAGATCATGGCAGACTACACTGCGTTTTCACGTAAGCTCAATGTGCAAGGCGTGACCTATATTCCTATGTCTGCGCTGCGCGGTGACAATGTGGTCGATAAAAGTAGCAATATGCCTTGGTATGATGGGCCAACCTTGCTGCACCATCTTGAAACTGTCAATGTGGGTGCCAGTCTGAACAATGTCGATTTTCGCTATCCGGTGCAATATGTGATTCGGCCAAACCAGAACTTCCGTGGCTATGCCGGACAAGTGGCTTCGGGACGTGTGGCCGTGGGCGAGGATGTAGTCATTTTTCCTTCAGGTTTATCCAGTAAGGTTGCCTCGATTGTAACGGCCGTAGGTGAGCAAGAGCAAGCCACTGTTGGTGATGCAGTCGTGTTGACCTTGGCCGACGAAATCGACATCAGTCGCGGTGATATGATCGTGCGCAAGCGCAATCTGCCGCAAAAAAGCAATCGCGTGGATGCCACGCTCTGCTGGATGAGTGCCGAACCGCTTAAACCACAGGGCTCCTACTGGGTGCAGCACACCACCCGCCTGGTGAAAGGCTTCGTAGCGGAACTGAATTACAAAATCGATGTGGATACGATGCACCGCGAGGCAGCTGATACGCTGGGTTTGAATGAGATCGGCCGTGTGCAGCTCACCACCACCCAGCCACTTTATTACGATCGTTACCAGATCAACCGCACAACGGGCAGCTTTATTCTGATTGATCCGGCGACGAATAACACAGTCGCCGCCGGCATGATTCGTGGACAATCGCGTGATCTGGATGATTTGCTGGTCGGTGAGCTTGATGTTGTGACAGCACGACCCAAATCGCGTGATGTGGTTTGGGAGCAAGAAGGCATCAGTCTGGCGGATCGCGAGGCGCGCAATAGACACAAGGCGGCGATTTTGTGGTTTACGGGCTTGTCTGGCTCAGGCAAATCGACGATTGCCAAGAAGTTAGAGCAGCGTCTTTTCGCCGACGGAAAACGCACAATGTTTTTGGATGGTGACAATTTGCGGCATGGTTTGAATGGGGATTTGGGCTTTAGCAGCGCCGACCGTCAGGAAAATATCCGCCGTGCGGCGGAAGTGGCACGGCTGGCGTATGCGCATGGGCACCTTGTGCTGGCTAGTTTCATTTCGCCATTTGCAGCGGATCGCCGTTTTGCGAGGGGGTTGGTTGACGACGGCCGTTTCCTGGAAATCTACGTGAAATGTGACCTCGACGTGGTCAAACGGCGTGACACCAAAGGGCTTTATGCCAAAGCGCTGGCAGGCGAAATCGACAACTTCACCGGCATCTCCTCACCCTACGAAGAACCGGAAAACGCCGAACTGGTGGTTGAGACCGATATCCACAGCGTCGATGAGATTGTTGAGCGCATTTTAGGTGCACTCCAAGAGCGCGGCATTTTGTTTTAGTCAACTTAAACCTTTTCCGGAATGACAACAACGAATTGAGGAAGGAGCGAATTCGTTTCTTCCTCAATTCGTTGTTGTCTTTGTGGAAACCTAAGCTATTGGTTTGAATTTTCTCCATCCAACACATAACGCGGATAGGTTTGTTTGGCGGCATCTGCGTTTGCCAGGTCTATCTCGATGGTCAGAAACGGCCGTTCCACTCCCGTCACCCCCAACACCTCACCCTCATCTGGTTCGATAATCCAGCCTTGGCCACCACCAAGATTGGAGGAAAGGCAATAAGCGCCCGCCACCACAGCAGCCGT
>CAYGMR010000103.1:12636-13455 GCA_964350725.1 uncultured Ardenticatenaceae bacterium
CCACCAGCCAGCCATTTGTCGGCTGTGCCTTTGGGGGTTGCGCGGGGACACAGCAGCAAGTGAATGCCGGCTTTGGCATAAGCGCGGGCGTGCGTGTTAAACCATAATTCCGTGCAGATCAGGAAACCAATACAGCCTATTTCTGTGTTAATCGTTTCAAAACGGCCGTTGCCGCGTTCATACCACGAAGCTTCCCAAAATTCAGGTTCGTCTGGTAGATAATATTTGGTATGCACCGCCTGATAGCCATTCTCCTGGCTCCAGACGAAACCTTCATTTAGCCGTTTGCCTTGTTTGATAACGGGACGCGTGCCAGCGACGGTCGCTGGTGCGAGTTCGCTAAAACGTTTGATCCAGGTGTCGTGAGCCTGAACGGCCGTTTGCCACAAGCCTTCATCCACATCCCGGCTACCAGCCAACCACGTATAAAACGGCATTTCTGGCAGCAAAACTAAATCGCTGCCATTTTTAGCCACATGCTCGACCAATCTTTGCCATTGTTCTGCCAAAAAATCCATATCATTGTTTAGTTCACATACAGTGACTTTCATAGTTTGCTCCTGTTTTATGCAATCGGCTCATATTTTATCTGATTTCTTGCCACAGTTTACCTATGCTATACTCTCGACGGAGTTATGCATATGCCAAAATCTCTAGATTCGATTTCAAAAACAACCATGCGGCGCTTTATTTTGGGTAGGCAGGGTTTGTGGCCGGGGCGTAGATGGGCTGGTTATGAAGACACGGCCGTTGCCCTGCAAACTGTCGAAGCTGTACAAATTGACCCGGTCGCCGTTGTGGCCCAAAGCCATGACATTG
>CAYGMR010000104.1:0-7606 GCA_964350725.1 uncultured Ardenticatenaceae bacterium
GTCGGTACCGGACAAAGCGAAATCACCGTCCGCTCGATGGTGGATTTTTTCTTGTTGGTATTGATCACCGGCGCCGGTGATGAACTGCAAGGGATCAAAAAGGGAGTTGTTGAAATCGCGGATGCGATCTTAATCAACAAAGCTGATGGTGAAAACAAAATCCGTGCGCAGTCAGCCCGCGCCGAATATAATCGTGCGCTGCATTACCTCACTCCCGCGACTGAAGGCTGGCGCACCAGAGCATACATGGGTTCGGCCGTTTCCGGCGAAGGTATTGATAAGATTTGGAGTGTGATCCAAGCATTCCAAGAAAAAACAACCGTTTCTGGTGTGTTCCAAGCCCGCCGCCGCGAACAAACCAAAGCGTGGTTACATACGCTCATTGAAGAGCAGCTGCACACCTATTTTTATAACCAACCGATCATCAAAGAAGAGTTACCATTCATCGAACAATCTGTTATGACTGGTGATTTGCCTGCAACGGCCGCGGCACGCCAAATCGTGCGTTTGCTCTGGCCAGACGTAACGTAAGATGCCTGAAGCTGTCATCATTTTCAACCCACACGCCGGCGCCACAAACTTGGCCGTTCAACTAGAATTGGTTGCGGATACGTGGCGTGCGCGTGGCTGGGAAATCAAAATATGGCCCACCGAAGCAAGCGGGCATGCGACGCAGTTGGCGCGTTATGCCGCCCGCAATGGCAAACAATTGGTGATTGCTGCTGGCGGTGATGGTACATTGGGTGAAGTTGCCAATGGCCTTGCTGAATCTGAAACAATTATGGCACCTTTGCCTGTGGGGACAGCGAATTCATTTGCCCGTGAGTTGGGTTTGCCGATGCCATCAGCACGAGATCGCAAGCAGTTGTTGAAAGCATCCGATGCCTTGGCTGCCGGGCTGGTTCAGCGCATGGATCTGGGTTTCACACCACTGGCTGATGTGGGTAAACAGCATTGGCTGCTATGGGCTGGCGTAGGGGCCGATAGTTACACTGTCAACAAGATTGAACCGCGACCCTCCTGGTTGAAAAAATTAGGTACTGTTGGCTATGCAGTACAAGGGGCGCTGGCTGGTTCGCAGTTTTCACATATAACGGCGCAGGTTGAGGTAGACGGCCGTTCTTTTTCCGATGATTATGTCTTGGTATTGATAAGTAACTGCCGCAATTATGCTGGTGTGCTCACCATTAATCCCAATTCTGCCCTTGATGATGGCTTTTTCGAGGTTTGGTTTTTCAAGGGCAAGGGGCTGCCAAAATTGTCTTATCACTTGATGACTGTGTGGCGTGGCGCGCATGTGGATGCGAAAGATGTTGAATGTGTAAACGGCCGTTCTGTCAAAATCACAACAGAATCCACAGCGCCTGTCCAAACAGACGGTGACCCAACCGGTTCAACCCCCTTTGCCTGCGAGATTAAACCGGGGGCATTACGAATATTGGTGCCCGCCGACTTTCCCGCCGGTTTGTTTACGCAAACTGGCACACCCCTAAATATTATTTTAGACCAAAACGTTCCCAAATTAACGTGATAGCGTAAATTTATGCGTAACTGAGAAAGGTTTAAGCACATACAGAATGGAGCTGCAGTATGCAGATGACAAAACCATTGATCAAAGTACATCGTTCCAACACAATCCTTTACTGTCGCTGCTGGCAAGAAACCATGATTTTCTACAAGCAGCAAATGGGCTTACCAGTCGTCTATGAAAATGATTGGTTTGTTGAGTTCGAACTGACGGACAGCAGCTTTTTGAGCATTGCGAATGCAGCGCGTGCCACCATTCAGGCTGTGGATGGCCAAGGCATCACACTTACCTGGCAAGTCACAAACATAGAACAGATGCATCAGCAATTGATGTCACGAGCGATTGAAACAACACCAATTCGCGATAAATGGGGTGCACGGGTTTTTTATTGCTATGATCCAGAAGGGCATCGCTTGGAATTTTGGGCAAACGAAGATGGGACTGGTGACAGTCTGAATGAATGACTTCTCTATACGCGCTATGCTGCAGCATTTGCCATACTTTAACCATGTGGCCGAAGCGACGCTAAGCGAATTGGCGCAGCAAGCCGTACACTGCACATTTTCCCCTGATGAGATGATATTCCTAGAGGGAGAACCCTCTGCTGGATTATGGCTTGTGGAAAACGGCCGTGTTAAAGCTTACAAACTTTCACCCGATGGTCAAGAGTATATCCTGCGTTTCTTTGGTCCTGGCGATACGTTCAATGATCTGGCGGCTCTCGATAATGAGCCCAATGCTGCCAGCGCAACGGCCGTTACCGCAGTATCTGCGTGGGTCATACCAACGGCCGTTTTCAGCCATATCCTACAAACTGACAACGAACTTGCGCTCGCTGTATTAAAAGGGTTAGCAGGCCGTATCCGTTATCTGGTTGCGCAGGTAGAGGATTTAGCTTTGCGGCCCGTTACCGCCCGCCTGGCTCGCTTTTTGTTGGAACAGGTTGAAGACCCGGCTTTAGCGCATCCGGCCGTAACCCGTGTGCTCATTGCCAACCACTTGGCGACCACACCTGAATCGATCAGTCGCTCCTTGCGTGTATTGGAAAAAGCCAGTGCTATTCGCTTTGATCGCCACCGTATCATCATTGTTCAACCAGACATCTTGCGCCAGCAAGCCCTGTTAGGTGATTCCCAAAAGGTGATTTGAGTAAAAACCACCACGACTTCCTATAATCCGCCCTGATTTCTCCAGGAAAAACAATCGGTTATCTTTCTTGATTTGGATCAATGTAAAAGAGTAGTTCATCTGTTAGACTGATAGTTGAAAACAAATAATTGTTGTGAATGGAAAGACCGAGAAACGGCCGTTTCCAACGCGACCAAAGGAGAATGTCTATGACCCATATTATTACGCGGCTATGCTTGCGCGATACGGCTTGCGTGGAAGTGTGCCCAGTTGAATGCATGATATTAGGGCAGCCAGAAGCAGAATGGCCCTGGCTATATATTGACCCTGATACTTGCATTGATTGCGGTGCGTGTGTCCCCGAATGTCCCTACGAAGCGATCTTTCCTGAGGAAGAGGTGCCTTATGAATATGAAGCGCCGCCGGGCGTCTGGATCAATGGTTTGAAGGAATTATTGCCGGACGGCCAGCCGTTTGAAGGTGAAATTGATGGGAACGTTGTAAAGTTGTTGAATGCAAAGCAACTCCAGGGTGGTGAAGTGCTCGATCTGACGGAGGACATTTCTCCAAACTACGATTTCTTTTCTGAAAGGCTACGACGCCTTGGATATGTAGCCACATTCATGTGACCACATTTATGTGACCACTTTGTTTAGGCTTGCTGAAACTTGCAAGTTTCAGCAAGCCTGTTTTAGCCAGGTGGGTTGCTAACGCGATAATGTCTAGCTCTTGGGGCTTCAAAGGTCCTAAAACCAATCCTTATACATAGATTGCTGATTTCTCAAGTTGCCCACGCTTTGCGCTTGCAGAAGATGTTTTTTCGGCCGTTTCTATTGCTTTTACTATCCTTTCCATTTCTGTTTGTGCGGGTGTTTTTATAAATGGCTCGCCCATTAGCCATGACAGTGCAAGCGCTGGAGAATAGGGAATAGCACCCAACGGTTCGATTCCTTTCTCGGCCAACTTATCGCGCAAGAAATTTTCTGTTAACTCGTCACGCCCCTTGTTCAAAATAAACAAAACACCTTTGACATTGGCATTTCGATACAATTTGTAAGCAACTTCGACCAACTCCATATTCTCTAGATGCGCGGTAGACGGCAATCCGCCTGCCTTAAGTCGGTCAACCATTTCTTGCATATTGATTGCCATTTGCACAGCGGCTGTGGTTGGATCAACAACTACGATGATCCAATCCAAACTGACGATGCTTCCCCTGGCCGAATCTTCAAAGCCAGCCTTGAAATCGACGAGTGTGACTGGCTGTTGACCCTCGTAATGGGGCCTGAAGTCGCGCGCGATTTTAGCAATTGGCCCATCACAGCCGGCACCAGGTCCCTTATCGCCCATTTTACCCGCGATAAAAAATTGGATATCGTCGGGGGAACGGCCGTAATATGCTTCAGGCAGCGTATCAATAGTTAAATCCGCCCCAACCAGCGGCGTGGGATCATCCACCGGGCAAGTAACAGCCCCGCCGCTGAAAACCATGCCGCCAAAGTAATCGAGTAGAGGGGCGGGCGATTGTTCAATTCCCAAGACTTGAGCCAGACCAATATTCGTTGAATCAGCATCCAACACACAGACATCATAACCGGCCTTTTTTAGCGCCTTAGCCAATAAGACAGTCACGGTACTTTTACCGCTGCCCCCTTTACCAAACAAGCCAATTCGTAGACCATTGAGTGCTCTTTCTGCTAACATTTTAACCTTCCTAATTTTGTCACGGCTAAGCCTCTTTGGCCAAGCTGTGACATCTAACGCAATGATTGTATTTCTTTATAACGTGCTGTTACATGTTGTAAAAGTGCTTGGCGCAGCGCTTCACCTTGCAAGTTTTTGCGGCGGGCGAGTTTGTTGAAATGATTAGCCAAAACCTCATCATCAAAAGCGTCCTTTACCCACGCCGCAAAATCACCACGATCTTGGTGATAAACCAAGCTTTCAATAGGGACGATGGCAAGGGTTTCCATAAACTCAAATAGACTGGCAACTTCCAGACCAAGATACCCTTGTTTTGTACGGAAATAGAAGCGTTTTTGTTTGGGTAGAGGCAAATCTAGATATTTATATAAGTGACGGATATGCGGTATCCGCGGTGAAGCGGGGCGTAGCCGCACTCTGCCATGGTCGCATAGCCAGATATATCCTTGTGGGGTGTCTGCTAACATTTCTGCTGAGGGGATATCGTGTATCTTTCCGATTGCCGCGACTGCCTCTGGCTCACTTAGATAAGTGACCAAACAAAGATGAAGGGCTTCAATGACCGAGTCAGTCAACCGATCTGGACGATAAGAAACGAATGCCCAGCCACCACTATCAAGCATCGGCTGTAAGGCAGCCGATATTTCGTTACCGGCTGGCGGTAAAAAATGTTGGGCTTCCTCCAGGACGATCCAGTGAGGTCGAAATTTATGCTCTTTGAGGGGGCGCAAGGCAAGCAGTAAAGCGGCGATATAGGATTGGCGTTGGATAACTGGGTATGAACAGAGATCAATCACCATGGAGATTGACGTTTCCCCAAGTATGGCCGTCACTTGTTCTGGTGTAGGGAATGCTTTTTCGTCGCCACAAAAGGCAACCATTCCTGGCAGGCTGCGCAAATTGCGAAAATCTCCGTCGGCGTCTATGACAAGAACCTGGTAACCAGCGAGGTGCATCTCTTCAATCAGTAATCCGGTTGTTCGCGACTTACCACTGCCTGAATCACCAAATATGCCCAGGTTATGGCTGCTTAAAGTGGCACCAGAGAGAGAAACTGGTTTGTCATTGTCATCCAGGCCCAGTGGAATCAAGTGTTCATGTCGCGACGGCAGTGGGATTGTTTGTTGGTTAAGCCAATAGGTTTGCAAGGCTTCCAGTACGCCAGCCGGCCCTGGTTGGCTTGTTATTATATTGGCAGCTTCTTTCAAGCCGGGAACCGCATCCGCAACAGCTATGCCGGTTTCTGCTACCTGGATTAACGAAATGTCATTCTCGCCATCCCCAAAACTGACTAGATTACGTAAAGAGAAGCCGCATAATTCTAGGAGGCGTTCCAAGCCCGTTCCTTTGGCTGTCCCTGGTGGTAAGATCATGACGGCTCCTTTGTTATAGGCGATGGCTGCTTCGGTACCACTCTCAACACGTGCTTGCCAAACTGCTTCTTTGTGTGGCACCCAGGTGGAGACAATCGCTGTGCCGTACTCTAAGGGAATGTTAGCGGATTCCAATGCTTCTACTAGCCGAGCATCTACATGACCGAAGGGCAGGTAGAGATCGTCGATAGCTTTTAATGTGAGTACAGCACCGTTTTCCCATACGATTCCGGTAAAAACATCACGTAATGACCCTAGATCAATACTGTCATAGCGTCTCCCGGTAACGAGGAATAAGGCAAAATTATTTTGGCGAAGTTGGGCCAATGCTTGCTGTAAGTCTTGGGGCACACGGCCGTTTTTGGCTAAGGTACCATCAAAATCAAACGCTAAAACATGTCGGTACATCTTAACTAATGGTTCCTTTGAATAGTGCCTGCAGATTAAGCGATGGCGCTTTCGTTTGGCTGGCGAGTGATACGTATTCACGCGCCAAGGCATCTTTTCCGACCCCATGTACGGTACTGATTAGGCCGAGCGTTTCTGCCAACTCAGATGGGGGGCATTCTTTGACAATTTGTTTCCAGATCGCCTCTTCTAACACGTTGAAAGCCGCCTGCACCTCATGTAAGTCAAAGCCCGAGGAGTAACGCTCCTGGGCCAAGAGCTCCGCATAGCTAATCATAGCCGTCAAATCTCTGTCTTTAATACATTGCACCATGAGGCTATAAAGCGTTTGTAAGCGACCATCATTTTGTTCCACGCCATCTCTGTCGTAGTGTGTTAAACGCGTGCAAGTCAATGCATTGTTCGCTTGACTCAGGATTTCTGCTTGTCTCTGTGCGAGTAGTTGGTTCAGGTTCATATGATTTCCGATGCCTTTTCTTCGTTTGTCACGCTATTTTGTGGGTGACGATGGCGCTGTTGTCCGGGGGCGACAGCTAAGCTGTGCGTTTCGTCCGGGTAACGGGAAGGCGCCGCACTCCAAAAGCGGTTGCCATATCGTTCAATGACCTGCGCTTGTCCGCTGGTTTCTAGAGCGACTAGTGCTTCATGGACCCGGCCTGGTGCCCAGCGGGCTAAGGTGCGTTCCAATTCTTTTTGGCACATGGGGTGGCGAGTGATGATGCTGATAATGGCCTCAACGGCCGTTTCACACCCACTCAAATCAAAGCTTCCCTCGGCCGGATGAACCACAGTGGCAATGTTGCCGAGAATGGCCCTGGCCCGCATTAACCCTTCTTCATCAGACGGCCGTACCCAGGTTTCAGCCGGGGGGCGAGTGGGTAGATTGATATGCACCTCGTCCGGTTGGATGCGACGCAAAATGGTGGCAATTTCTTGTAAGGCGGCTTCTGTGTCGTTAAGACCTTGCAGCAACATGACTTCGATCCAGATTTTGCCACTGAATTCTTGTCGGAAGGCTACCAATCCCTCTACCAAGCGGGCAAAGGTGGCTTCAGGATGGGGACGGTTTAATTGGCGATAGAGAACGGCCGTGCCTGCATCCAACGATGGCATGACCACATCCGCCAAGATCAAGTCGCGCCGAACGTCCGGCAAGTAGAGCAGCGAACCATTGGTAATAACAGCAATGGGCAAATTTGTTAGCCGCTTCACTTCCCGGATCAGCCAGCCAATACCGCTATGCAAAGTCGGTTCACCCGAACCAACAAACGTTAACCAATCAATTTCGCCTGGATGGTGGCTGGACAACGCCGCTTTCACTTCGGCCAGGATATCTTCCCTGGGGAAATATTCTTTGCGTTCGTGGGTTAGTGGCATCGTGCGCCCCAGTTGGCAGTAAACGCAGTTCCAGTTACACGTTTTGAGCGGAATAGTGTCAATGCCCAGCGATTGCCCTAAACGTCTA
>CAYGMR010000104.1:7616-13079 GCA_964350725.1 uncultured Ardenticatenaceae bacterium
GACCTAGACGCCGGGAAGGCACTGGGCCATATACATATTTCATCCTGCCCCCATTTCTTCATGAATATCATGAATGACTGTGCCGTGCGCTTGTTGCAAAATCTGCTCAGCTGCTTGCACCTGTTTCTCAGTTGTCTCGACGACAAAAAGAGCTTCGCCACGCCGCACACCTTCGATGTAGGAATACAGGTCATACTCCAATTTGTCTAAGCCAATGATTGCCCCCAGAAAAGCACCTCCGATCACCCAAAATAGAGAAATGAGTGCCCACATGATCACGCTGGTCTGCAAAGAGCAGTTCATAAACCTACAATTGAAGATACCCGCAGGGATGCCATATAGAGCGCCAATGAGTAAGCCAATTAACGCACCCAGCCCTGCCTTTTTGGCCACTGTCCATATCTTCTGACGGCCATCTAACCGCCGCCACACATCAGCCGGTTGGCGTAAGACATTGATTTTATTTTCGATAAATCCTGCTGCTTCTAATGCTTGCTTGGTTTTAGCTACATGTTCATCATTAGGAATTAAGCTTATTACAGTTTCCATTTCTCATTCTCCTGTTTTGAATTGCTTATTCATATTCCCGCGAACGGATGAGTAGAAGGGGTCGATCCACTCGTTGCAAGATGCCCGCAGCAACGCTGCCATAAAATACGCGCGATAATCCGCTACGGCCGTGGCTGGCCATCGCAATCAGGTCAGCATTTTCTCGGGCAGCAATATCAATGATCACCCCGACAGCTGGGCCGACTTGAACAACATTTTTGGTCTCTATGCCTTTTTTGTGCAACGCATTACTGTGGGCTTTTAAATAGATCTCTGCTTCTTTTATTAAGCTTGTGAATTCAAAAGTGGTTATTTCCATGACAGGCTGAGATTCAATAACTTGTAAAAAAATAACTTTGGCTGCAAAACGTCGGGCTATTTCTTCGACGTGTGGTAAGATCGCTTCGGCTCGTTGGGAGCCATCTAAAGGGACTAATATTGTTTGGTACATAATCAATCTCCAAATGTGTCTTGGCCAAACGGCCGTAGTCACGATATAGGCGATGTGAGTTGATGCTTCTTTGTGGATGTCACTTTCGCCTTTTTCAATTTTTCGAATGATATTCTAAGCATAACAAGAATCCTCTTGCCTGTCGTCGGTGAGGTGTTGATTTTTGGCTCAACAAAGAAGACCATCTTCAGGTGATCTTCTCAACATTTGATGACGCATCCGACAATATTTTTGGAGATAAGTAACTACGAGGAGATTTCAAATGAGTATCCCCTTGCCATCCTGGCGGGATACATCCGCCAGACAGGCTATTCAGGATTTTGTAACAAAGGTCATTGACAACAACAGCCCAGGATTCGTTCCGCCTGAGGAGCGTATCGCTGTTTTTGATAATGACGGCACGTTGTGGTGCGAAAAACCGATGTATATCCAACTCGATTTTATTTTGCAGCGTTGGCTAGAAATGGCGAGGGAGACACCTGATCTGGCTAAGGAGCAGCCATGGAAAGCGGCCGTTGCTAAAGATTATGCCTGGCTTGGCAATGCGATCACCAAGCATTATCGTGGGGATGACAGCGATCTACCTGTTTTGATGAGGGGGATAGGCGCGGCCTTTTCCGGTATCACTGTAGAAGCGTTTTCTGCTCGCGCTGGCGAGTTTTTACGCACCCAAGCGCATCCTACATTGAGGCGGTTGTACAGCCAGTGTGGTTACACGCCGATGATTGAGTTGCTGCAATTTCTGGAAGCCAACGAGTTCACCAATTATATTGCCTCGGGTGGTGGTCGTGATTTTATGCGCCCCATTACGTCCGAAATGTACAATGTTCCACCGGAGCGTGTTATTGGCAGCAGTATGTCATTGGCGTTCCGCGCCAGCGATACAGGTGGTGATGTATTGACACAGCCACACCTTGATGTGATGGATGATGGGCCGGAGAAACCAATACGTATTTGGAGCCGCATCGGGCGGCGGCCTATTTTGTCGGCGGGTAATTCCAATGGGGATGTTCAGATGTTGCAATTCACTGAGGGGCATACGCATCCTACCCTTTGTTTGCTGGTTAACCATGATGATGCTGACCGAGAGTTTGACTATACGGCTGGAGCTGAAGATGCCCTGAAAATGGCGCAAGATCGCGGCTGGGCCGTGATTAGCATGAAACATGATTGGTATACTGTTTTTACGACACAAATAGATTGAAATTTTGAGAGGTGGACATGATCGCAAATGACGCAGATTTTATTCCATAATTCGCCAAAACCTGCGTCATCTGCGTAATCTGCTGATTACCGGAAGATCCATCAATCCACAGCCACTCACAACAAGAGCGTATTAAAAGCGTCAAGCTGCTCTGCATTACCCATGACGGCGACCATATCGCCCGCTTCAAAGCGGTAGGTGAGCTCAGGATTGACCACCAACGCTCCCTCATGCAGGACACCCACCACAGAAGACCCAGTCTGCGTACGAATGGCGGCCGTTGCCAGTGTCTGACCAATGAGAGCACTATCAGCCGGCAGCTCTACCCAATTTACGGCCAGCAGACGTGTCGCATTTTGTAATTGGGCCACTGTCTCGTAGTTGTTATGACCTTTATAAAGGGGCGCATACAACTGTTGGCGAATCGAATCCGTAAATTTTTGGATTTCAGTTGGCAGAATCTCAAAGTGTAGCAGCGCCTGGCGAGTCATTTCCAGGCTGGCTTCAAACTCCGGCTGCACCACCTCTTGGACACCTTGTTCATGCAGCGCTTGCAGCATCTCTGCACTGTCTGCTCTAGCTACGATACGTATCTCAGGATGCAAATGGCGCACCTGTGTCACAATGGCACCTGTCGTTTCGCTGGCTGGCGTGGTTACAAGCAGCAGGCGGGCAGCACTCACCTGAGCTGCTGCCAGTACCACCTCCTGGCTGGCATCTCCGTAAATAATGGGCAGCCCGGCTTCTTTAGCTTGCTCAACCCGCCGGTAATCTAGCTCCAATAAAACAAACCCCAACTCTAAGCGTTGTAAAACATGGGCTACATATTGGCCTACGCGGCCACCGCCTGCAATCACAATATGGTCATGCAGCCCGGTCTGCGGCAGATTAACCGTTTGTAGTGGCTCCTTTTGGACGCGCCGCTTGCGCCAGGCGTACACAGGGGTAGACAGTCCTGACACAAATGGCGTGAGTAACATGGTGATTACGGCCACAGCAAGGATGAGGGCATAGAGCTCTTCACCAATAGAATTTGTGCTTATACCCACACGGGCCAGCACAAAAGAGAATTCGCCCACCTGAAAAAGGCTTAGACCGACAGCAAAGGGGACGATGTTGCCATAACCGAACACCTTGCTGAGTGTGCCAAAAATGATTGCTTTGCCTGCGCTAACCAGCAGCACAACCAACAGCACCAGTTGCCAATTTTTAATCACAAATTGTGGGTCAAGCAGCATCCCCACAGAGACAAAAAACAGCAGCCCAAACAGATCGCGTAGGGGGATGATGTCACTGAGCGCCTGATGGCCGTAATCGGATTCGCTCAGCACGATGCCCGCTATAAAGGCGCCAAAGGCAAAGGAAAGGCCAAATAGGTAGGTAATATACCCAACCCCTAACCCGACGGCCGTGATAGCCACCAGGAAAAGCTCGCGCGAATTCCAGCGGGCAACATAAGCAATCAGCCGGGGAATAAGCCGTGTCCCTACCACCACCATAAGCACCAGGAAGATGATGGCCTTAACGGCCGCAACTCCCAAAACAGACAATCCCGCTCCGGGTTTGTTCAGTTCGGGAAGGATGATCATCAAGGGGACGACGGCTAAGTCCTGCACAATCAACATGCCGATTATGACGCGGCTGGACAGCGTGCCCAGGCGTCCCTGGCTCATGAGCGTTTTCAGCGCCACCATCGTGCTGGAGAGGGCAATCAACCCGCCAAACCAGAGGGATGAAAACCAATCCCAGCCCAAAAGTTGACCGATGCTGTAGCCAAAAGCTATGGTGAGCAGAAGCTGAATCGATGTCCCTAGCAAGGCGATTTTGCGCACGGGCTGCAGTTCTTTTAAGGAAAACTCCAAACCCAGCGCAAAAAGCAGAAGGGCAACGCCGATTTCAGCTAGCAGTTCAATATCATGTACATCAGAAACAGTTGGCCCCACGGTGAACGGCCCAACCATAATGCCCGCCAGAATGTAGCCCAGCAGCAGAGGTTGTCTAAGCCGCTGGGCGATCAGGCCTCCGATCAGTCCCGCGACAACAATAATGGCAATATCTGTAGCAATGCCCATTAGCTTAAGTGGTCCTGCTCAATGGTTAAGTTAATGAAATACATACTATTCATCTTGTGGTGCAATTTGGTGGATAACACGACCGGGGCTGGTCAGAGAGATACCCTGATTATTAGCGGTATTGATCATAATCGCCTCAACAACTGGCTCAAAGACGGGCTGTTCAGCCACCCACTCCACGATGAAGTTCGTCCCCAGCCCGCCACTCTGTTCATTGGCATCGACGAAAAAGTCGGTGGCGGCCAGCGGCGCTAGCTGTTGTGGCTCCGTCACATATTCCCTTAGCAGTTGACCCTGCGTATCGTAATATCTGACCGAGGTTAAGATGATGGGATGGTCAAAATCGGTATTATGAACGGTCAGGGTCACAGCTAAATCAAGGGTATGCTCGCGGGCCGCGTACATTTCGGAGTAGGCAGGCACGTAAATTGTCTGTCCCGTTGTCACATCCAGATCGCTAAGCTGGATGGGTGACTCATTCGGGGATACGGCCGATTCGGACTCGTTTTTCGTTGTACAACTAACCAATAAGAGTGCTATCAGTAAGATAAGAAGCCAATTTAAGGCAAGCAGGTTTGATCTCCGCATAATTGTCTCGTACATGCCTCTGTCATCCAAACTTGATGACGTATGCGTACGCTTTCTCCTTGATATTCGGTGGTGAGCTGGTGTTTTTTATCAAAGTATCTAAACCACGGCGTAAAGATTGCTCCTATCCTTCGACCAATGACTCTGTCGGTTCTTTGCCTTGGGCAACAAATAGCGGCTCCCGATTCCAAGTTTCTTCAGCGATATCTGCTTGTTTTCAGCGGGATCATAGTCGCGGATGAAATCAGTTGGGATGTAGGTTGCACTGCCAAAAAGCTTGCTAAATATCTCGAGGTAACTGGCGTACAATTTTAAGTCTGGGTTTACATCATCTTGGCGATGGTGTAGGCGAATAGCATAACCAATGTCACGATCATCGGCTGTCCATACGGCCGTTCCCCGAGGTACTTTTTTTGCCCGTAACATGGACAGTGCATTTTCATTGCGCGGTCCAGCGTGTTCATTAAGATGTTGGTGATGATGAAACATAATTGTCTCCTTGATTGTAACTTACATCCCTTTCAGAATGCGTCGCAGGTCACGAGCATGACCTGCTTCATCAGCGGCCATCTCTTCCAGCTTGATCTTCAATTCAACAT
>CAYGMR010000104.1:13089-13423 GCA_964350725.1 uncultured Ardenticatenaceae bacterium
AACTCAGAATGAGTTATATAATTTTCTACGTCTTGCAGCTCCATTTTCTCATTAAGAGCCAACATGTCATGTAAACTCTCTGGTTTCTCGAAGGGCTGGGGGGTTGTCACCGGTTCGCCGCCCAGATGGATGATCATATCGTTGAGAAAGGCCGCGTGACCCAGTTCATCGACGGTTTCTTCGGCGAACCATTCGCGCAGTTCCCTGCCTATCAGCCCGAATGCTTTGCCGGATTGATAAGTATAACGAATAATTGTACCGTATTCGGCTGCCAGATCCTCATTCAAATGTTGAATTAATGTTTCTTTCGTAGACATTTTGTTCTCCTTATGTA
>CAYGMR010000105.1:0-12112 GCA_964350725.1 uncultured Ardenticatenaceae bacterium
AGCTCATTCACCCACAAAATCTCCAGGTCAATCGAATCTTGTAAAGCAGGTTCGATGATGTCACCGCTCAGGGTGGCGATCTCATTCTCGCCAATGTCATTGGCAATGAGATTAGCGAGCTGTGGATCCACATTGGTGACCGTGATGTTAGTAGTCACAACTGAAGAAGCGCCATCGCTATCGGTCACTTGTAGGCCAACAACGCCGCTATCGGGGCCATCGAGGCTGCTGGCATCATAAACGGCCGTTATGCCCAACGTATCCGTGAAGACCCCATCATTATCAATATCCCAGGCGAAACTGACTGTATCACCCGCAAAGGGATCTGCGCCGCTGCCAGTAAGCGTCAATTGATCACCGTCGTCGTAAATTCACCATCATTCACTTGCAACCAAACGGTACGCTGGGTCGGGCCATTGATCGTGGTGGCATCAAAGACAGGGGTTAAGGTATCGGCCGTTTCAAACGTGCCATTGTCATCCATATCCCAAGCATAGGTAAGGGTTTGCCCAATATTGATGTCATCAACTATACCTGCCCAGGTTAGCGTCTCGCCTTCATTAACTTCATATGGGCCACCAGTAACGACTGTGGGCGGCACATTCACGCCGGCATTCAACACTTGCGTAACAAACGTGCCCAGACTGGTTTGGTTGCCGCGGTTATCTACAGCAATCAAACCAAACTGATAGTTACCTTCGCGACTAAAGGTCAGGCTATGACTCCAGTTGGCGCCATTACCCAGCGCAACCGAGGTGAATTCATCTGCTACCAGATCACCATTGTCGGGCGCAGTTATTTGCAGCGTCAGGCTGGCAACACCGCTGCCATCGCTGATGGTTCCCGCTAAGGCGACAACCGTGCTAAATTGCGACGCCAAAGTCGGTTGGGTCGTTACTTGAATATTAGGACCGCTGAAATCGGCCGTGACCACTTTTGTGATCGGCGTGAGCGTACGGTTGCCCGCGCTGTCAATACCATAGAAAGTGAGCGTATAACTTGCACCATCAGCATCAGCCGGAATCGGTACATCAGACAGCCAATCCGCTGTGGCTTGTCCACTCGGGCTAACTGGCACTCGCACGCAGGTCGGGTCTGTCTCGCCAGCGGCTAAGACACATACCTCGGCGCCAGCAGCACTGCGATCATCGGTGACGGTGCCACTCAAAGGGATTTCGTTGCGCGTTAAACGGCCGTCGTTTAAAGCAGCCAATGATGTCGCACTCAAGGCTATACTCGGCGCACTGGTATCGACAACCAGGGTGACTGCGGGGCCATATGCGCCCATGTTATTCCACTCGTCCGTACCTTTCGCATCGAACTGGAAGGTTGTGCCATCTGTTGCGCCACCGGCATCAAAGAGGCAGCTCCATTCGCCATCATAAGGTTTGGAATCAACACAGGTTTGGGTTGTAGAATTATTGACGCGCAAGGTAATTTCCGGCACGCCAGAAACATCTGTTACCACACCGCGCAGCGTAGAGACATTGGCGCCGATGTAGGTGACAGGACTGGTGATTTCGACGTCGGTCGGGCCAACGCTGTCGATGTCGTGCTGCTGCCAGAGCCACTCAAATGGGGCATGGACAGAATCGGCAACTTCCACCTGGATTTCGGCGGATTCACCGTCGAGGCCACTGTCAACAACGGCCGTAAACGACACACTGCCTGAACTGCCAGCAGCAATCGTTCCGAGGGGCAGCGTATTGTTTGATAAACTTGCCAAGCCACCCGCTGCTGTGATGTCAGCGACGACACCCGTAGCAGCGGCCGTGCCCCTGTTTTCATAATTTAGCGTATAACTAACAACCAGGCCCTGGCCGACTGGCAGTGGATCAAGGTCTAACGGCAGTGCCGCATCTGGGTTGCCATCTAAATCTGCATCCAGTGCAGTGGCTGGCACGATCAGACCGGCCAAATCATGCTGCAAGAAACCGACAGATACACCGGCCGGTTCGGCTATGAGTTCAAAGTGCATATCTGCATTTTCAAACTGACCTGTGGCCGGGCAGACACCCGCCGCTCCCACATTGGCCCATTCATAATGTTGTGTCAGAGCAAAGGGCAAATCCAAGGTTGTATAGGCTGCCGGATTGACAGCTTTTTCGCTGTTGAGCGGATTGTGGTCGGGCATCGCCGCCCACAAGCGCAGTGCCTCTTCATCACTGGCTAAAGCAACCATCTTCAGGCTGCTCGGCGAACCCAGCATCGTGAAGGGGATGTATAGGTCAGTTTTTTCGATGCCGCTGTTGGGATCAAAAAGGAAGTTAGGGGCACTTAGCGTTTGAGTTTGAACCCAAGCGCTGCCGTTCCAACTCAGCAAGTTGGCATTTTCGCCATCTTCCACAAAGATCAGGTAATCTGCACCCAGTTGGCCGCTGCCTTTATCAGGCATGGTTATGGCTGCACCTGCCCCGCTATAAGGATTGTATGCGGCCGTTGCGCCACCGCTTATCGTATCTAAGTAGATGAAAAGGTCGCCATCAACGCGCCAATCCGCACCCGTCCAGGCCAGCCGCAAATGCGTGGCATCCCAACTGGTGTAGAACTGCTGCACGCTGTTCAAGGCGGAGCCATCGGGCGCATAACGCGCCACTTCGTAATCGGCACCGACCAAGCTGCACCCGCTCTCCATCCAGCCACGATAGACACCACCCAACCCATCAGACGGGTTGATGTAATCTGGCGTGTTAGGGGCATCAACTACGATGGGACCAATGGTTTCAATGCTTTCGTTGCCGACTGTGTCGATAACGGCCGTATGTCCAAACCACAATGTCGCCTCACTCACCGGAGTGGCATGTAAGGTGCTGGCATCGGGGTAAGAGGTGAGCGCAGAGAGAGTCGGTGTCGGGCTGTTTGTCCAGCCGACACGATATTCAGCAATGCCACCTCCGTCGGTAGCGGCCGTCCATGCTGTCGTCAAACCCGTGGCAGCCGGATCACGCACCGTATCGCCAGCATTGATGGGCACAGGCGCACCACCGTCGGTATAACCAGGTGTGACGGTCATCCCTTGTGGCGCAACCACATCTACGGTAACGGTGGAGGCGATTGTCGTCTCGTTGCCCATATCTGACGCTGTCACAACGACATTGTAGGTGACACCATCGGGGTCTGAGGGCAAGGGCCATACATAGCGCCAGTTAGGTTCATCAAGATCGGCGGCAAGCGCAGGGCCACCATCAATAGCTACAGTAACATCCTCCAAGCCCAGGGTATCACTAACAGTTCCCGTCAATTCTACCCGCCCGGCTGAGATGCGGTACACGGCCGTTAAAGTCGTCGCATTTAGCGTTAGATCGGGTGGCGTTGTATCCACAAAAACAGTGACCGGATATGGATCCGTTTGTACGCTACCTGTCCAATCCTCGACAGTAGTAACCAAATCAAAAACACCTTCACCCGGTGGTGTCCAATTCATCTGCCAGGTCGTGTCGGTCACGACAGGCGCAGCTGCAATGGAAATTGCTTCATGGAAGCTGCCATTGATGGTCAAGGTAATCGTTTTGAGACCATTTATCCCATACGCGCCACCATCAATCGTGATCGGCGCAGAGATGTCGGTGATGGCACTCTCGTGGGCTGGGGCAAGTACAGAGCCTGCCAATAAGGGTAATGTTAACCCGTCTGCGGTCACTGCATCCACAGTTTCATGCCCAAAAATGTCAAACACATGCAACTCAATAGGGTCGGTGATATGGCCGTCTAATTGACAACTCAAATGCAAAGAAGTAAGCCGATCTTGACCAGATTCCAGCGTATTGCTAAAGGATATGGTTTCATAACCACGATCTGAGCGCTGCACATCACAGGGGAAATCCAGACCCACTTCTGTCAAACTGCGATCAGTAATTGTCGCTTCAAGAATCGTTTTTGCAGCTTTACCGTTATGGATCAGGGTTGCGGTCATGGAAACACGCGGCGCCAGGGTATCTATTTCACCCTGCCAATCGCTAAACCAGCTGTCTTCACTGCCTTGATTACCTTGCCCATCAGTACCACGCAGGTTTATCAGGTAGTTACCTTCCAAGCCACTGGGAACAGGATATGACCAGGTTGTCATATCAACGCCAGGCCCTGAATTCGCCAATGCTGCAATTTGCCATGTATTTGATATTTGTCCAGCCGGCACAAAGTCTATTTCTAACTGTTGGATACCAGAAGTGATTGAACCCGGGTCTGTAATCACACCAGTTAGGGTGATTGTGTCTGAAATCACACCACGGCTGGGACCATAGTCAATCAAAGCTGCTTCAGGAGGCGTGGTGTCCATTTTGAAGGGCATTGTGGCATAAGCGCCGCTGTCGGTGACATTGCCCAACGCATCTGTAGCGCGCGCACTCAAGGTGAAGTTGCCAGTCGGATTGTTTATGCGATCACCATTCTCGTCGAATTCGGGCAATATATAATCCACAAACCAGACGTTACCGTCTAGACCGGTTGTCTGCCAACCATTACCGTTGGGCGCAATGACTACCTCTACCGAGGCCACATTGCTGTCAGTATCGTTGACAATGCCACTGAAGTGGAGATGATAACGGCCGTTTTCATCCTGTGACGCCGTTACAAAATCAGGTGGTGTGTCGATCGTGGGCTGTGGTCCTGAACGATCGAGGGTGACAGAAATAGCTGGCTGTGGCGTTTCCACATGGCCAACCAAATCCGTAGCGCGCACCTGAATGGAATGCGTGCCATCTGTAGGCGGCACATCCCAGGAATACGACCAGGAATTTGTTCCCGTCGCTGGCTGCCAACCAGACCCATCAATATTCACCTCAACCAGCACAATCCCGTTTTCGGCCGTAGCTGTCAGATCAGTGGCTTCACCACCAAAAGTAAAGGTATCGGTAATTGGCACCGTTTCGCCATGCGCGAATGAAGTGATAGTCGAAATGGGATCATCGGCATCCACAGTCAGAAGTTCATCGGCCGTATTGGTAAGCCCACCGCCACCACCAATCCACGGGGGTGTGCTTTCGAGCAGGATGGTGCTGAGCTTCATCGAACTACTACCCGACCTTCTGCCGGAAGAAACAATCGCGCAGTTCGTTATCTGGCGGAAATTAGGATCAACAGCTACATCAGGGTTAGCACAAGCAAAATCATGTATGTCCCCTTGACTTAACGTGACCGTTTGCACTGGCGCCAGCGCGGTAGCACCCCCATTTAATGTGCCGGGTGCCAGCGGGATTGTGCGGTTTTTTAATACAACAGTGGTTGGTCCAGACTGCGCAGCACCTAACCAACTCACCATCCAGAGATTATTGGTTTGATCATAGGCGACCTTCGGTTCAGCAACAACCAATTCATTGCCAATGGTGGTCCCAATATCGAAGCGCGTACCAACATTGCTACCTTCAATAAAACGGCCGACAACCTTACTACCTGAAACATAAACCAATAAGGTTTGATTTAACGCAGCGCTATAAGCAACAGCCGGTTCTCTTTCATTTGAAGTAGCTAAATCAACGTTTTTGCGCGATACCACATTACCATTTAAATCGACTAGTGCCATTTTGATATCGTGGTTACTGTTAGTCGAATTCCTTTCCCACACAGCCAGGAAATGGTTACCGTTCCAAGTTAAATCCAGGTTGTGATCTCTATAACCCCAAAAGGTTGAATCTGTATCAAGTCGACTAGCGTTATTGTCCGTGCCATTATTGTTTACAGACATGACATAGAGTTGACCAACGCCAAAATATTCTTCATAACCTGCTAACCATCGGTTACCCGAAGTGGCAACCGCCGGATTGCGCATAAAGGTTCTGGGGCCAGTCGCACTGCTATTCGGTATAAACGACAAGTTTTTCGAGATTCCTGAGTCGTAGGTCAGATTTGAATCCAAAAGGCGCAAAAAGCCGTAATGATCCGCAGCAGCTTGTACCGTGTAATACACTTCCACATCGTCCCCATTTTTGTAACGGTGTGAGGTAGGGCCATGTGGGCCAGTAATATCTGGCTCATGGCTGCCCAAATTATCGTCGCCATTGGGCCAATCATCTTCTTCGTACGCGGAAATCGTGTCACCAGGGCACATCAAACGAGTTTTGTCAATGATTAAATCATCGCCATTATCCCCATCGACCCAACCCCAAAAACGCACTCTACTGGCTCCAGAGGCATAGTTATGATAAAGACCATACTCGCCCACGTCACCAGCATCATCTTCTTTGTAGACGTGCATGTAGTCAAAGTAAACGTTCGTACATTCTGACCATTTCACACCGACATATGCTTCAGCACATTTGCCTAGATCATTACAAACGATGTCGGTCTGGGAGTTACCGATCTTGCCAATTGTATGGTAAATATCGGGGTTGTTGTTAAAGCCGATATTCGTGGGTCCACCCAACTGTGTGCTGGCGGTACGAGCAACAGCAACACCATTTCCCAACACATTGGCGCTAAAGTATTCCATATTGTCTGGATATTCCAATGCCCCTACAGCATATTTGTAGGGAATAGATGCCGGGCCAGGATTGGCGGCGATGCTCGGAAAAGCGACACGGTCACCCAAGGCAGGCGCTGCCGTGTCGGTTTGATTGGGCAGCCACGCATAAGACCAACTAAGATCACCGTCATGCAGACGGGTGAAAGAACCCGCTGATACAGAAAGCGGGCCACTGCTATTGACTGTGACATTGGTTGTTGTGACAATTGAACTTGTTTGCCCTTGGAAGATATTAAATTCTTCAAGAAGGGCAACTTGTCCCAGGCCATTCGGTAATTCTAAAGAGAGTTCGCCTTTCGCATACAAGGGGTCAGACAGGTTGTTACGCACAGTTGCTGAAATCACCACACTCTGGTTGGGGGCGACAAACCGATCCTCATCGTCAAAATCCAGATAGAGTGCAATGGGGCTTTCATTAAAAGAGCTGGGATGGAAGGGATAGGCTTCGGGGTCTAATTCGTGCAGCGCTTTTTCCACCCCATCGCTTAAACCATCTTCATCAACATCACCATCTAAGGGATCAGAAAAGATTTTTATATTCAAGGTTTGGTTTGGCACGTTATTGGTGTTTGTGTAAATAACTGTAAACATCCAACCACCTGACCATGTGTTTGTATTTGTATCAAAATGCCACACTTCTTCGCTGTCTTTTAAGCCATCACGGTCGGTATCTTGGAAGCCGGGGTCTGTGCCAAAACGAACCTCGTCGTAATCAGAAAGGCCGTCAAGGTCGCTGTCTATGCTGTTAGGATCAAACAATGTACCTGATTCGCGCCGTTGTATTTCGTAGGAGTCGGATAGGCCATCAAAATCTGTATCCCATTCGAAATCGTTGGGGTCATTGCCATTCAAGTCCCGGGTGGTCAGTTTATCGTTGTCGTAATCGGCTTGGACAGGAAACTCAAGGTTGTTACCCCAGTCGAGGGCCACAAATTCATCCAATGTATCGGGCAAGACATCAAGAATGAGGTAAGAGCCAACATCACTACTGCCTTTGCCTGCTATCGTTTTGTCAAGACAAAGGGGGAAATAATAAGGTGGGATAAAGGGTTGGTAAATTGTCCAACATTCAACCCCTGGCAGCGAGTAACTATTATTGAGGTAGAGTGAAAGGGGTCCGTTAATGCCCGCTTCCAAAGTCAGATTGGTGGTTGGCTCGACGAAATTTGTAGCTCGATACATATTCCAAGCTGCGTATTGATGATCGACGGTCACTGCATCCCATTGACTGCGTATGTTATCGCGGCTGCTATTGAAGGGTGCCTCCTCGGTGCTCAGTGAATACTTGAAGGTGGTTGAGCGTATGTTGCTGGCTGTGTAATAAGCCGGCAGATAGGGCAGTATACGCCAGCCCCAGAAATCGTCCGGGTCATTGTGGACAATACTGGTGGTGATGGGCATGGTGGCGGCCATCATCATACCTTCAACCATGCCGCCATTAGGATTGACCAGGGTGAGGTCTGGCTCACCTGTGTCAATATCCGAGTCAATGGTCAATTCAAAGTGGTAGATAAATTTACCCAACTGTTCTGTCAACCAGCCATTGATGCTGAACTCGAGACCAACAATGAAGAGCAGGAGGTCAATAATGCCCAAAATGGCAACGATGATCGCACCAACAATGGTCAATGAGAGCGCAAATTGGATGACAGCGAGGATGGTGGCAGCAATGGTTTGGGCTAATAATGTGTTGAATTCAACGCTACCGGGGGCGATGTCACTGTTGCCAATGATGTAGGCAAACATCACCCAACTAATGACAATAGCAATGACAAGACCAATACCCGCCGCGATCTTGGCTCCTTTGGATATCGATTCGGCCGATAAGGCGGCCTTAATGTAGGCACCGGAGGCTGACAGACCCCCATAAGCAGCAGACTGGTAGGCACCGGCCAGCGCACGAATTTGCATAATGGGGCCAATAACCCCCAGGTAATAAGTGACAGCACCGGCGACAACGGCGACGGCGATACGTGCTGGACCGCCCGTACTTTCACCAAACGCTGTGGCGATTAAAAAGCCAATCCCCACAGCAATGGCAGCGACAACCAGGAAGACGGCAAATTTGGCCATACCTCCGGTTAGCCCAAACGCTTTGAGTTTGCTAAGTATCGTTGTCAGTCCGCGTCCAAGGGCATTTTTTGTGACGCCAACCGGGTTGGCGCCAGCGAACTTTTTGGCATCTCTAATTTGGGCAAAAAGCAGGCGCAGCATGACCGTCGCCTCAAGGTTTTGTCTTTCTATGAGGAATTTGACGATAAAAATGGTAGCCACCCGGCTGCCAAGCGCAAAGCTAGCGCCAAGGGGGCGATCTTCATTGAAATATGCTTGCTGCAAACGTTGGTCGCCCACTTGCACTATGTTATGCAGTCCGTTGGTGAGCGCCATGTAATATATTTGCGCCAGTATGGTTGCACCAGCTGCGACTTCGGGATCCGTATATTCAGCGGCCATATCGGCGGCGATATTTTCAGCAAGGTATTCCCAATATTGTTCAATGGGGTATGATTTCCATTGACTCTCCAGGTCATCGTAAAGGTAGGGTGCCCAACTGAGTGTGGAGGCGATTTCTATGGGAACGGCCGTTTGTGGAATATTTAACGTGAGCTCATTGGCGTTTTCGGCGGTTACACCCCAACTAACTGTGGCAGCGGCCGTTTCGTCTAAATTAAAACTGCGATATTGATCCTGGCGCGCAAAAATCAACGTAGGGCTGATGGGGTCTGAGGAAGACCAGTGTGGTGTGAACTCGCTGTTGAGCAAATTGAGTGTGGTCGTCTGTACCGTCGTAACCAACGCTTCATCGAGGTGGGAATAGGAAGCAGTCTCTACAGAAAGCGTATTAGAAATGTTCCAGCGCTGCTCAATATCAACCCCAGAATTGGTCGTATAATCAAAACGGTCTTTTATCTCAGCCACATCCCACAAGCGCGTGCCATTCGTACCCGTCACCACGCCACCAGCCATAAAGGTAAGATCAAGGCCATGACCAAGCATCCATATAGCTGAATCATCTGTAGGATCTTCATCGACATCCCAATCTTCATAGACAATCGCGACATCTGACCAATGATTCTCACGCACATTTAGGCCCGTTAATTCCCATGAATCCTCATAGGTGTGGATGACTTGGGGGGTGTCAAAAGATGAATAACTTTCACAAAGACCAGCATCATCAAAGACGGCGCATACATCATTTTGGGCTTGCACAATCCAAACCAGGCGCACTTGATGGGCCACATCCCAATCTGTCACGCCGTTGTAGATCATTTTGCCATTGAAAGCGACAGCACGTGACCCTCTGTTTTCAACCTGCAAATTGAGAGGTACATAGACTGCTTGATTCTCCCCAGGCAAATCTTGCACCATAATGCTGTAATTGCCGAGCAAATCCAAAGGCAGCAGGTTGCTAGCTGCATCGGGCATAATCATTTCCAACATCGGCACCAGGCGCACATCTTCCTTACTGCTATTACCATCTTGAATATTGCCCTGGGTATCATCGGGCCAATCGAAGGCATTGTATGTGTATTGTAAATGCTCACCATTGGTGGGACGTAATTGGAACTCTACATAAGTAATTTTATCGGTTTCTAAGCCATTGAGAATTAAAGAAAAAGGATTGTCACCATCGAAGGTTTTACTGACAAAGGTGTTAGGAGACAGGTCGTATTTATCGGGTACTTGATCACCATCATTGTCGATATCAAACAGATCAGGCACTTGGTCGTTGTCGCTGTCAGCGGGTATGCCGTTCACGGCGTTGATGGTCCATTCTTGGCCATCGCTGATGCCATCGCGGTTTGTGTCAGCTTCCAGGGGATCAGTTACCCAATTCTCACCAAAAGCAGTAAAACCAAAGACCTCTTGCCCATCGTTAATGCCATCACCATCGGTATCGGCCGAACCTGTGGTGTCATAGGCAGTACCAATCAAGGCCTCGACATAATCAGTTAGGCCATCGCCGTCGCTGTCGGTGCAATAATTGGCCGGCAAGGGTTCGGTGGGTGTCTCTTGAGTGGGGGCGATGGAAGGTAAGCGGTTATTGAGGGCTGGGTTGGTCAGGGGATTTGTACCAAGGAAAGACTCTTCTACATCCGTGTAACCATCGTTATCACTGTCTGTGCCCGTATCGTTAAGGATATCGGTAACGGTGCCGGGGGCAACGGCCGTTCCTTCTTGCCCTTGCCACGACTTCAATGTAGACATCATGCTGCTTTCTTGAGACCTGGCATCAGAGGCCGCGATTCGATCTTGTTGGCGATAAGAAATTTGTTCAGCATTGACGCTGCGCAAAAGCGGCGCAAATAACATAGACCAGATGAGGGTTAGCTGCAACGCCCCCAATACTTTGCGTGAACGTCGCGCATACACAAGCATAATCAAAAATAATCCAATCAATGCAAAACCAATCAGAACGGGCACACTATTGCGTGCCAATTGGTTGGTGGCCGCAATGATTTCGCTGGGTGCGGCCGTTCCGGGCAGAATGGGCGTCAAATGGCTCAATGCAGCGGCGACCGGTGTATCAACTTCAGGCGCAGGTGGCAGCGGTGAAAAATCTTTGAAATTAACCGAGACTTCAGCGCTAACCTGCTGATCGCCATCAGGGGCAAAATCAAGTTGTAAGAGTTGGCGCAAGGGCAAGCCATCGGTATCAATCCACAACTCGCCGCTGCCTGTCATGCCGCTGTACATTTT
This sequence comes from uncultured Ardenticatenaceae bacterium, assembly GCA_964350725.1. Lineage (GTDB taxonomy): Bacteria > Chloroflexota > Anaerolineae > Promineifilales > Promineifilaceae > JAACFF01. The sequence continues at coordinate 11,159 of CAYGMR010000105.1, forward strand.
TGGTAGTTCAATCTCTGAACCTGTGGCCAGTTCACCACGGCGCAGCATATCGGCCTGTATCTGATCGCGCATATGATAGGCATAAGCAAGACCATCTATGTCGAAGGTGATACGCTTGAATTCAATGCCGGCGCGGATTTCACTGCCTTGATCTTGTACATTAACGGCCGCTACCAAATACGTCATAAAATCATTATCGGGGGCAAATAAACCGGTGAAGTTATCGATCTCCTGCCATGATTGGCCAGCCTGACGCGCAAAAGCGACATCATCTTCGATGCGAATTTGTGCGCCGCTGTCTTTGTCTTGCACGGTTCCACCTTGCGTCCAAAGGGTCATCTCCAGCGTTTGGTCATCTATATTGGTGACACCTTCGAGGTAGAGGTTGTCCCTTTTTGTGGGTTTGCCCACATTGAGGACAGAAGCTAACGGCCGTTGAATTTGCGTAATATCAGCATCAAACGCATAGGCTCCCGCTTCTTTGGTACGATCCCAAGCTTGTTGGATGAGCGCTTCGGCGTCCGGTTCTGCGGCTTGGGCGCTAGCTGTAGCGATGGGGGACATGGTTGTGAACAACGGCCGTACCAAAAACAACATGACAACGATAAGCAAAGTAGCGAACACACCGACACGTCGGCGTCGCTGACCTGCTTGGATTTGTGCCAGGCGAACTGCTTTCCTACCAGATTCGTTACGCAATTTTAATGATTTCATTGTGTGTTTCCTCTCTCGATAATGCTTTTACCAATAAAAATAACCTTTTGTAGCACGCGCTAAGCTTCAGGTTTCAAATCGTCATTTGTTTCTTCACCCAAAAATAAAAATAGATCTTCCAATCGCGTAAAATGATATTTTTTACCTGTTTTGGTGTCACGAGCGGAAGCACGCCAAGGAGATGCGGAGCCACTACGCCAAATACGTACCAAGTAACCTCTATAATTTCTTGCCTCTGGG
>CAYGMR010000105.1:12122-13329 GCA_964350725.1 uncultured Ardenticatenaceae bacterium
GTCCAACAATATGATCATTCTCCATTTAAATTGGCGCGGAGTATAACAGGCTACCGTTACCCAAACGTTACCAAACCGGTATTTTCTCCAACCAATTCGTAAGAATCCTCGGTATAATAGGAAAAATGGTGGATATTTCTCTAAACGTCTTAGGTACACTTGAAATTATCGTTGATGATCAACCCGTCAACCCTAATTTTCGGACTGATAAAGTACGTGCTTTACTCGCATATCTGGCTTTACAAGCTGGACGACCCCATCAACGTCGTTCCTTGGCTGCTTTACTATGGCCAGATTTTTCAGAACGCGATGGTCTCAGGAATCTGCGTAAGTCCTTGTTTCATTTGCGCGAGACACTGGATCAAATATCCCCACAAGCCAGCCAACTATTGTTAATGATTGACCGTAAAACTGTGCAATTTAACGGCGCGAATACAGTTGTTGATGCCATCCAATTTGAACATTTGCTCACAGAAGTGGAACAACATTCCCATCGTCATCTACATAATTGCTCAGAATGTGTGGCACGTCTGGTCACCGCAGAAGCCATCTATCGCGGGGAATTACTGCTCGATTTTGGGTTGGCTGATGCAATGGCTTTTGAAGAGTGGTTACTGTTTAGACGCGAGCAACTACAGCAACGCGCCATTCTCATGCTGCAAAATCTGGCTATTATTTTTGAACAGCAAAAAAATTATGATCTGGCCAGAAAATACGCTTCACGTTTGCTCCTGTTTGACCCTTACCATGAAAAAGCCGCCCGCCAACTTATGCGTATCTTGACCCAAACCAATCATCGCAGTGCAGCCCTGCAAATCTACCAACGTCTTGCTGAGCGCTTGCAAGCTGAGATAGGCGTTTCACCAGAGGGACAAACCAGTCAGCTATTCCAGCAAATTACGGCTGAGGAATTTTTGGAACCCGTGAAGGTAAGACAACAATTGCACCATTTTCCGACCCAGTTTACACCTTTCTTGGGACGGGAAGAGGATTTGGAACGAGTTAACAATTTTTTACATGACCCCAATTGTCGATTATTGACGATCATAGGTGCTGGGGGCATTGGCAAGACACGACTGGCGCTTGAAGCGGCGACACAAGCGTCTGAAGGGGAGCATTTTGGCGACGGCATCTACTTTGCCGCTTTAAGTGCATTGGAAAGTGGCCCAGACTTTCCCCAGTTTCTAGCGACAACTTTATCGCTGGT
>CAYGMR010000106.1:0-13305 GCA_964350725.1 uncultured Ardenticatenaceae bacterium
TTGTTCATAATGCACCAGTGCGCGCTGCGTGTCGCCGAGATGTTCGTAAACACGACCCAGGTTCATATATGGGAATTGAGGAGAGGTGTAGCGCGGTGCGGCCGTTGCTTCTTCAAACCACGGAATCGCCTCTTGCCAGCGTTCCAATTCGATCAAGTAAACACCGATATCGTTATAGGGATTGCCGTAGGCGGGATCGATTTCGATGGCATTTTTACATAGCTCAATCGCATGGTCGTATTGTTTAATCATGCTGTAGGTCCAACCGAGAAATGTGTACGCTTCGGCTGTAGGATAGACCTCAATCGAGCGTTTATACAGCAAAATGGCCTCGCTCAGCTTCCCATTCATTTGGGAGCGATAGGCTCTGTCCCACAATATTTGTGCTTGTTCGCGTAAAATATCGGCGTCTTTCATTTCTTTTTAATCATGTCATTACTTCGGCAAGCTCAGCACAAGTCTGAACGCAGTGAGGAATCCCTCTAACAATGTCTACGATTAACTCCGTCGGGATTCCTCGTTTCTCTCGAAATGACACATTGCTGAGTTCCATTCGGTTTATTATGCACTATTGTGCCAATTCAGCAGTAGTTCAGGCAGTTCAGTTAAACTTGTAATTTGGGCATCTGCTTTGACATCGGGCAACGGCCGAAAACGGTCACTGCTTTTGATGTGGATACTACGCATGCCAGCCCGTTGACCACCTAAAATGTCATTGACTGGATCATCACCGATGAACACGGCCGCTTCTGCCGCAATCCCCAATTCATTCGCCACCTGCAAATACGGCGTCGCATTCGGTTTCCATTTGGCTGCATCGGCCGAAAATAACATGGTGTCAAAATACTCAACCAATCCAAACCTTTTTAGATCAGCGATATGCGCCTGGCCGGTGAACATGGTATTGGAGAGCAAACCGATTTTGTACCCTTGCGATCTGAGTGCGTCTAAGGTGTCGGCGGCGGCATCTAATACGTGTGCCTGGGCGCAGATGGCGTTTTCATATTGATGGCTGGCTGCGCTGAGTGTTTGGGGTGATACGGCCGTTACACCACATGCAGCCAACACATCTCCCAACAAATCCGCCAAGCGCAAATTACGCTCACCAGCCATCGCCATCTGCCAACGTCCTGGCAGCATCACGAACCCTGTATCGCGCACCAATTCCAATGACGGCAAATCGACACCCTGGCTTGCCAAATAAGCATAAGCCGCCGCAAACCCCGGCGTTTCCAACGCTGGCCAGCTATCAAACGGCCCTGCGTATTCGATCAACGTCCCGCCTAAATCAAAAACAATCGCATCTATTTGCACAACACCATCCTTGAGCAGAGTCGCCTAGTAAGAAAGTAGCAAGGTGGCAAAGTAAGAAACATTGCCACTCTGCGACCTGCAACTCTGCAACTTTTTACTCCTGCTCAACCATCTTCGCCACCGTCACACCCGGGCCGCCTTCACCATCTTTGCCTTCTTCCCAGGAACGCACATGACTGTTTTTGCTTAGGGCTTTGCGCACACCTGTACGCATACGGCCGGTGCCTTTGCCATGAATAATGCGTACCCAGGGCAAATGGGCCAGAAAAGCAGCATCTAGGTACTGTTCCAGATCAGACAAACCCTCGTCAACACGCTTGCCGCGCAAATCCAATTCCATGCCCGGTGATGGCCCAGACGGTGTTATGGTGACGGATTCATATTCTTCTTCGATCGGCCGTCCCTTAAACTCCAAATCTGTAAATTTCGCACGCATCTGCATACGGCCGATCGCGACCAACGCTTCTTTCTTATCCAACTCAACGATCTCGCCCTTGGTATTCAATGTTGTTACCAAGACCGTATCGCCTATTTGCAATGCACGCCGTTTCTGGCGTACTTCCTTCTTGATCTGTTTTTTATCCGTCGCAACCTTCATATGCGGAGCACTACTCTCTGAAGTTTGTGCTATTTCCAAAGTCTCGACATCCTGACCAATTTTCTTGAGTTGATTTACTGAGGCGGCATCCCGAATTTTGCCCCGGATTTTGCGGATTTCCTCACGCAGTTCTGCCAATTCTTCTTCACCTTCAGCTTTGGCAGCATCTAAAATTTTCTGGCGATCTTTTTCGACCTCAGCCAAACGTTTCTTCAAACGATCACGTGTGCCTTCAGCCGCGCGCATTGCCAAACGTGTCGCCGCTTCTTCCGCCTCGATTTTTTCACGCAGTTCATGAATGGAGTCCAACATATCTTCGGCTTCATGGTTGTCTGCACCCACCAACCGCATGGCATCATCCAGGATGGTTTCATCCAAACCCAAGCGACGTGCAATCGCAAAGGCGTTCGAACGACCCGGAATGCCGATGCTCATTTCATAGGTTGGCGACAGGGTTTCAATATCAAATAACAAGGAGGCATTGGTCGCGCCTACAGTTTGGCTGGCATATATCTTCAGTTCGGGATAATGGGTAGCGACAAAGGTTGTGGCACCTTTATCACGCAAAAAGCTGACCGTTGCTTGGGCTAACGCCGCACCTTCTGTCGGATCTGTGCCGGAACCCAATTCGTCTAGCAAAACCAGAGACCGCGCATCAACATGGCCTAGAATCTTGACGATATTGGTCATATGTGCCGAAAAAGTCGACAGACTTTGTTCAATAGATTGTTCATCACCGATGTCAGCAAAAACCTGCTCGAAGATGGTCAGGCGGGCTTCAATGGCGGGCAGGTGTAAACCAGATTGTGCCATTAATATCATCAAGCCAACCGTCTTTAGGCTGACTGTTTTGCCGCCTGTATTGGGTCCGGTGATCAATACGGTGAAGGTGTCTTCATCAAGCGTGATGTTTGTTGGTATGACCGCTTCAGCATCCAATAATGGATGGCGTGCCCCTTTGATCCAGACTGTCGAACCGGGATGCAAGTTTAGGGGTGGCGGTGTCCATTTGGCGCGTTCGTTGGCATGTTTGGGTGGACGCGGTGCTTGAAATGTACGCCACTCGACAAAAATCGGTTCTACAGCTTCTGTCGCAGAGGCGTAATTGGCGCGTGCAAAAATCAAGTCCAACTCGGCTATACGCTCAACCACACGTTTGATAGAGTCCCCTTGCTCAGCGATTTTGGCCGACAATTCACGCAAGATGCGGTGAATTTCTTCTTGCTCTTTTAGCTGCAAGCTGCGGTATTCGTTGTTGAGTTCAACAGTACCGATGGGTTCTACCCACAGGGTTGCACCGCTGCCACTGTGGTCATGGACAATACCTTTGACGCGCCCTTTGGCATCTGCACGTAATGGGACGACGTAACGGCCGTTTCTCTGCGTCACAATGGGTTCTTGCAAATATTGATTCATGCTGCTGTTAAGCAAGCGTTGTAATTTATCTTGGATACGGCCGTGGGCCACACGCAGTTCCTGGCGCAGCTTGGCCAGTTTCGCACTGGCGCTATCCAGCACCTCGCCCCGTTCGTCAATTGTCTTGTTAATCGTTGAAACAATGCCGGGACATTCCTCGATTAATAAAGCAATATCTGCCAGATTAGGGAATTCATCCGCCAACTTCAATAACTGCCGCCGCAAATTGCGCCCAGCCACAATCGTCGCCGCAACTGCCTGCAATTCTTCCGCTGGCAGTGTAAAACCACGTTGTGAATTATCGACTGGGCGGCGCACATCGCGAGCACCACCGATCGTGATGGAACTATGTTCCTCAAACAAAGTCACAGCCTCGCGCGTTTCAGCCTGCCATTTTTGGGCATCAAACGGGTCTGTGGTGGGCACCAAGTTCAAAGCCAGGTCATTTCCGGCGCTAAAACTTGTGTAGTGTGCCAGGATTTGACGCACTTTATCAAATTCAAGTGTATGTAACGATTTCTGATCCATGATTTTTATCCGTTTGTGCAGTAGTTAGACCAGCAAGCAAGCTGGTTCCACACGAACCGCTAGTATAACCGAAACGCCAACGTCTTGCAGATTCAGCGATCAAAAATTTCGCCGCAAATTTCACGAGTGATGATTATAATTGTGCAAATGTGACTATTCAGGTGCTCCGGCCGTGTCTCCTGACCGAGCCGGATAGGTCGCGGTGAGGACACCGGCCACAGCCAGAGAGGCTGTATAGTTGCGTGCAAATTATAATAAACATCGATTTTTGTTTCGCCAATTGCGGCACGGTCAGGAGACACGGCCACGAGCGATCCATCAAAACTAGTTTGTCCGCAGTTAGTGACGTACTGCTCAACTTTTCAATGGTATAATTGTCGCAACTAGAGCTTCATGGAGAATGCGGTGACTAATAAAATATCTAAGGAACAATCAAAAACTGAAAATCCCACAACTGAACGCCGTTTACCAACATGGCGCGAAATGAATATGGATACCTCGCCCGAAACAGAAGCTGTCCTTTTCAAACTCCTGCGCGAGACTCCCGCCTGGCGCAAATATGAACTCATGGAAGATTTAAACCGCACAGCCCGTCAATTGGCACTCATAGGTCTGCGCCGACGTTTTCCAAATGCCGCTCCCACAGAACTAAAGCGTCGTCTGGCAAGCATGCTGTTGGGTGAAGAATTAGCTACACAAGTTTACGGTGAATTGGAGAGTTTCCTTGGATAATTCAGAAGCAATTCAAGTGGCACGTATTGTAACTCAAGTGTTGGAAGATTTAGACATCCCTTATGTAGTTGGTGGCTCTATGGCCAGCATCACGCATGGTATATTACGAACCACTATGGATATAGATATTGTGGCAGATATACCACCCCATCAAGTTAGACCTTTTGTAGGTAAACTGCAAAACGCATTTTATGCAGATGAGTCAATGATCCAACAAGCTATACAAAGGCGTAGTAGTTTCAATCTTATTCATCTGAACACGATGTTCAAGGTGGACATCTTTATCCCCAAGGAACGGCCGTTTGACCAACAGCAACTCAAGCGACGTGTTGCAGAACAAATAAATAATGGTTCAGATGAGTGTATATGGGTATTGAGTGCAGAGGATGTCATTTTGGCCAAGCTCGATTGGTTTTGCATGGGGGGCGAGGTCTCTGAGCGACAATGGCGTGATATTCTTGGTGTTTTGAAGACACAACAATCTACTCTAGACATCGAATATTTAATGTTGTGGGCAGAGTCACTTGAAGTAACGGAGCTTTTAAACCGCGCCCTTGAGGAACTATCCGCTCCTTGATATTTACATTTCTGATAGCCTTTTCATACGGGTTGGATACAACTCCTTTTTGGGCTACAATGCCCTGATTTTTTGAATAAGGAAATAGCTTGCGTAGTTCAAGCTTGAATACAAATGGAATCTCTCCAGAACGACAACTCATCTCCCAACGGGGTACAACCCATCATCAGCTTTCGCAATGTGAGCAAGCAGTTCACTTTTACCAGTGAAAAGCCGCAATCCTTGTTGGGCACGCTGGCATCAATCGTCAAATTAAAGAATCGTAACCAACCCAAAGAAATTTTATGGGCTGTGCGTGATGTCAGCTTTGACGTTTTGCCCGGCCAATCAATGGGCATTATCGGCCGTAACGGCAGCGGTAAAAGCACAGTTCTCAAACTAATGGCGCGTATTTTGCGGCCAACCTCTGGACAAATGATGGTGCGAGGGCGCGTGAGTGCCTTGCTGGAATTGGGTGCCGGCTTTCATCCTGATCTGACTGGCCGTGAAAATATCGCCTTAAATGCCTCTGTGCTGGGCTTGACTGAAGAAGAAGTCAATCAAAATTTTGATTCAATTGTGGAATTCTCCGAATTGGGCGAGTTCATCAATATGCCGGTGAAACATTATTCTTCAGGCATGTATATGCGTCTGGGATTTAGTGTGGCAATTCATGTTAACCCCGATATTTTGATTGTGGATGAGATTTTGGCGGTGGGTGACCAGACCTTCCAGATGAAATGTATCGACCGCATCAGCGAGCTCAAAAGCCAAGGGGTCACGATCATCATCATCAGCCATAATTTGGATATGATTCGGCGGTTATGTTCCGATTTGGTCTGGCTTGAAAATGGGGCGGTGCGCAGCTACGGCCGTACCTCTGAAATCGCCAATGAGTATGATTCCTATTCAAATGCAAAGTTGGGGCAACAACTTGTGCAGGATACCAAATTGGGTGCCTACCGTCGTTGGGGCAATCACGAAATCGAAATCACAGAAGTACGCTTCCTAAATGCGGAAGACGAACCGCAAAATGTTTTCAAAACAGGCGATGCCATGACAATAGAGATCGCCTATTTAGCGCACAAACCTGTCAACAATCCTGAATTTGGCCTGGCTATTCACCGCCAAGATGGCATCCATATGAATGGGCCCAACAGCCGCGTGGGCGGGCTTGAAACCGGCTTCATTGAGGGCGCGGGGATTATACGCTATGAAGTTGAAAGTCTCCCCTTCCTGCCAGCACGCTATCAAGTCACGGCCGCTGTCCACGACAGCCGTTTGCCGATCACCTATGATTATCATGAACATGCGTTTGCTTTTCGCGTGATGGGGGGCGGTACCGACGAGGAATATGGTTTAATTGAAGTGCCAGCCACTTGGACGTGGTCAGCCCCAACAAACTCTAATCCCCCCGCGCAGCTGCGGGTTGAATCCTTTGCCTAAAGGTAGATCACTATGTGGTCCTCTGTAATTCCGGCCACAACGGGGGCATTTATTTGGCTCAGCGTAGTCACACTGCTTTTTACCCTTGTGGCCTTGAAACCAGGATTTGCAGGGGTGAGTTGGTTGGCAGCGCGACAACGGCCGTTGCTGTGGCTGTTGTTAATTGCCTTATTTGTACGGTTGCTGCCCATGCTGCTGCTGCCAGTTGGGGCGCGTTACGATATTGAGTCTTTTCGTTTAGTAGCTGAGGCTTTATTAAGCGGCAAAGATATTTACACATCGGCAGCCTTTGGTCGCCATCCCTATTTACCGATGCAGATGTATATAATTGGTGCGGCTTGGTGGGCGGCACTCGCCAGCAAGACACCCTTCCCCATTTGGATCAAGGCGGTTCCTGTGCTCGCAGATGTGGGACTTACGGCGCTGATTTTTGTTGTTTATTGTCGTCAGGGGAAATTGGGAACAACGGCCGTTACCTTCGCCCTCCTCTATGCACTTAATCCCATCAGCTTGCTCACCTCAGCCTACCACGGCCAATTTGACTCGCTCACCCTACTGCTGCTGGCATTATCATGGGCAGCCTGGCACTTTGGACAGCAGCTCAACAAATCAGCGCTGCTATTGGGCTTCTCAATACTCAATAAAACCTGGCCGATTGTCTTTTTGCCCATCATTCTGATACGCTTAGCTGATAACCGCAAACGACTCAAATACATGCTTATCACCTTTGTGGTTGTCGCCATTTCTTCTGCTGCCTATCTATTTGCATTCAAAGCAAGCACCCTACCAATGCTGCAGTGGGCATTGTTACACACCGGTGTCGCCAATTTTTGGGGGCTGTCCGCTGTTCTGGATGTAACAGGCAAATGGCTGCCTGGTTTAACACCAATCGCTGATTTCTATTTCCAACAACGCCGCATCTGGTTATTATTAATGGGGGTGCTGCTTTTGTGGTGGACACGCAAACAAAGCGCACTGGATGCACTACTGACAATTATTTTAGGTGAGTTTGCCATCACAGTCGGGTTAGGCATTCAATGGCTGTTGTGGGTTGTGCCATTTGCCTTGTTGGCAGGCGAAAGGCGCTGGCTCACATGGTATAGTTTATCCGCCTTGATCCTACTGCTGGCGCAATTATATGGCATCCATTTGTATCCCTGGGCTTACACGTTTTGGGAAGAAGAATTTGGCCTCATGCTCATCAAAATGGCCTCCTTCCCAGCTTGGATCATCGTTATCATTTGGTTAATCACACGTATAAAAAGCAACTATTCAGGTCATTTCTTGCGAAGGCAGGAATCCACGCATGGATACCCGCCTTCGCGGGTATGACAGCCAAGAGTCACCTGTGTCGTTACTATAAATAATGCTAAAACAACTTATCAACAACAGAATATATCTTTGGTATAAGGAAAAACATCAATGAAAAACAAATTAAACGTATCAAACCACATAAAATTATTTTTATTGGTTGGCATCACCTTTGTGGTTGTGTTATCTGCTATGGCGACATCGGCAGCAACGGCCGTAGCCATACCAAACCGCCTCAACCAACCATCCCCACCAACCGTACTCAACAACAGTTTGCCAGCAGAAAATGCCAGCAATGGTTTAGCCAACTGTCGTTATGGCGTCAATGCGCTATTTACCGATATTAATTTTGACCAAGTGGAGATCGTCCCCGAACTAGGTTCTGGTTGGTATGTCACCTTTGATGAAAATTTACCATCTGTAGAGCCAACAAATGGGGCTGAGTTTGTGCATATGATTCAAGTGCATCAAGAAAAAGATGTCAATGGCAATTATCTCTATGCCTATACAACCGACCCGCCACTGAATGCAAGTTTTGGCGCCTACATCGCCAACCAAAAACCTGGCACTATCTGGATATTCGGCAACGAAATCGAGCGCAAAGGGCAAGGCGAAATCCATGCCGATTTATATGCGGAAGCATACCACAACGCCTACAATTTCATAAAAGCACATAATCCCACAGCACTCGTTGCAAACTCGGCTCTGGTGCAATACACGCCTAATCGTATGCAATATCTCGATTTAATGTGGCAGGCGTATCAAGATAAATATGGAACCAATATGCCCATTGATGTCTGGACGATGCATTTATACATTCTGCCAGAAGTCGAACAAGATGGCATCACCCCGAACAACATCGCCAGCGTTGCCTTAGGTACAAATCCAGCTTTGGGTAAGCGCGTCAGCGATGGCACACCCACTTTTTGCGCAAATAATGATATATATTGTTTTTCCGAACATGATAATATGACTATCTTCGCCGAGCAGGTTCGAACGCTGCGCCAATGGATGAAAACAAATGGGCAACAAAACAAGCCGCTCCTTTTAACTGAGTTTTCCGTGTTATATCCATACATCCTTGACCCCGGTTCATGTTTCTTACAGGATGAAAATGGCAATTGTTTCACACCCCAACGTGTTTCAGCCTTCATGCAGAACAGTTTCAACTATTTAAACAACGCCCAAGACCCAGATATAGGCTATCCCTTGGATAATAATCGTCTGGTGCAAGCATGGGCCTGGTTTTCAATTTATAATGCAGGGGTTGGAGAAGCCAGCAATCTTTATACAGAAAACCTGACGACCCAAACAATGGTTGGCACAACGATGGCCAATCATGTTTGGAACGAGCCAACGTATAAAGACCTGATTGTTGAAAGCGCGGATAGTGCCATCGTCTTTACGGGAGACAACGCCACCGCAACGGCCGAATTGACGACATCTTTCCGCAACAATGGCAACGTCGCCATTGAATCCCCCTTCAAAGTTACATTCTATGCGGATGCAAACCTTACTCAGCCCATCGGTGAAGTCACAATCAGTGCTGACCTAGCCGGCTGTGCTGTCAAAAACCTGACAGCCAGCGTCAATTGGGATGACTTGGAACCTGGCGTGTATCCTTATTGGGTATACTTAGACAGTGGCGATAATATCCCAGAAGCGACCGGTACAAATAATGTCAAAAAAGGGTTGGTTGTTGTAGATCCGAAGCAAACAATGCTACCTGCGGTTTTTAGCAAATAAAATGGCAATAGTTACACGGAGATTCACGGAGCAAGGGTAGAGATTCACGGAGAGGTTTAGGAGATTTTCAGTTATCTTCTCCTCCTACCCTCCGTGCAACTCCGTTAATTCTTTGTGTTCCTCCGTGTTCCTTTCATTAGCTAAAAAGATAACTACATTGCAGTCAAAATCCACCAAAAACTAAATATCAAAAAGCCTCCCATGATCGCGAAAATCGTCGCTTGTATGTGGGGGCTTTTTATTTTGTACAACAACGCTATCGCGCCACACACCAACAATAAAAACAAAGCTGTGATTAACAAGGACAACAGATGTGTGCTTGGAAAGGTCTGGTTGTTTACGAGCAGATACAGGGGTGAGCCTGGCATGATGAAGAAGTCTAACGGCCGTTGCCATCCCTGCTGTAGTAAAACAGCAAAATCACGCATAAACTGCGTCAGAGGAACATCCTGCCACGTAAATGTTGGTGTCATCGACAATGGCTGGCCACCAATGCGTGCCACCAGACCAAAACGCATCAATACCCATTGGTGTATGCCAAAAACAAACGCCAAAACAATGCCAATGCCCATCTGCCAACGCTTGGGCAGCCAGTTCAAAAAAGCACCATATCCCATCACCAAAATGGCTAATTCGCTGGTAAAACGGCGTGGCCCAAAACCAGCCCCGGCAAACCAATCGCGTGTGCTGGCGTTGACGTACAGTTCTAACAGCAACACAACAAGTAATGGCCAGGCAAACGGCCGTTGCGCACGCGGCACAAACAGCAAACCAAAAACCGCCAAGAAGAAAATCGGCATCCACGGCAGCAGCCCGCGAAAGGATGAAAACAGCAGCGGCATAAAAAAAGGTGCACGCCAATCCATGAAAGAGCTGCCCTGTGGAATCGTTAGGAAACTGCCATACAGCACCTTCCACACCGCCATTTGTAAAGCAAACACAAGCAGCGCCGCCCCTCCAACCAAGGCCAAATAGAGAAGCGCCTGTCCAATTTTGTTTGTGCGCTGCGTTATTGGCATTTTCCACCAAACCCACAGAACCGATATCAATGGCAAAACCAAATACATCAAATTTTGCCAGCGCACCAAAGCCGCTAGGCCAATCAATCCCCCCAACCCCACAGCCTGAAGCGGCGTACCGATTTTTCGGAACTGGCGTGCCCAAACAAAAATAACCAATGTGGCCGTGAACGCGGAAAAGGCATGCGAATTCATGGCCGCACGGAATTGATAATGTAACAAAGGGGTCGCGACCAGCAGCGTCAACGTAGCCAACAAAGCGATACGCCTTGATGCGACTTGTTTTGTCAGCACATAGGCTAACCAAAACGCACCAAAGCCCAACAAAGCGGATAGTGCCGTCAAATTGCTAATGAAAATTGGCTCGAAACCGGTCAGGCTCGTTTCGGCCGGAACCAAACCAGGCAGCGTTTGGGCGGCCAAACGTAAAAGCGCCAACCAGGGCAGCCATAATAGAGAATTGCCAATTGCAAACAGATTTACGACATAACCTGTGTCGGTTAACGCTTTATCAAATTCTTTGGCGACGAAATCCGGCGTGGCGACAGCATATGAGAGTTGGAAATCGTTGGCGAAATGCAAATCCTGGTCAAACAAGAATGAACGCGCATAGATATAATAAGAAACCTCGTCCCAGGTTGGCGCACGAACTGAAAGCAGCAAAAGACATAAAATTAGGAAGGCGCCTAACAATATCAAAAAGTGCCGCTTATCTGCTCGCTCAAAAATCTGCATAGTGGCGAAGTATAACAAAGACCGCCCCATTTGTGTGGTTCAAATCACCTTTTCTCGTTACCATATCAGCATGACGCAGCAGATAGATTGGCCTTCGGTGACGATTATTGTTTTGAATTACAACGGCCGTTTCCTCCTAAAACCGTGCCTTGACGCGCTGCTAGCCATTGATTATCCCCACTCCGAAATCATTCTTGTGGACAACGCCTCCAGCGACGATTCACTTGATTTTATGCAGACACATTTTCCCACCGTCAAACTCATTGCCAATCAAGAAAACCGCGGCTTTGCTGCTGGCAACAATAGTGCCTTACGCGCTTGTCAGACAGAGTTCGCGGTTTTAGTCAATCCCGACATCGTCGTAACAACCAACTGGCTCAAGCAGCTTATCCACCCCATGCTCGCCGACGACAATATCGGCATCGCTGGCTGCAAATTACTTTATCCCGATGGCAAAACCATCCAACATGCGGGCGGTATCATCACGATGCCGCAAGCCATACCCGACCATTTTGGCGTGCGTGAACTCGATAGCGGTCAATTCGACACGCAAAAAGATGTCGATTATGTCATCGGCGCAGCACTGGCGATACGCCGCGAGACGTTAGCAACAATCGGTTTGCTGGACGAAGGCTTCTTCCTTTATTATGAAGACAGTGATTGGTGTACACGGGCGCAGCGTGCGGGTTATCGGGTGGTGTATGTGCCAACGGCCGTTGCCATCCATGATGAATCGGCCATTGCCGGCCAGGGCAGCCCCACCTACCAACGCCGTTTTCACAGCAGCCGCTGGCGTTATTTGCTCAAACATACATCAGCAGAAACGCTGTTGCATGCCACACTCCCCGCTGAAATGGAATGGTTAAGCCAACGTGACCCTAGTTTGCAGCGCCGCCTGGCAACTGTTTATCGTCAAACGTTGTTTGCCCTACCTGAAATCTGGCAAACACGTGTAGCGGGTGGAGCAACGGCCGTTGCTCCCCCAGACCAACAAATCATCACCCACAATCTGCTCGACCTCTACACCCGCGCCATGCAAGCTTTTCAAGCGAACACCGATTTCAGCCAGTTAGCACGGGCAGCGACGGTTGAGGAACGGCCGTTCAGTTCCACCACTCCCCTCATTGGCCCCATACTCGTAAAATTACGCACCCTTTGGCTAAATATGGCGGCGCGTTGGTACATACGGCCGTTGACTACCCAACAAAACAGCTTTAATCATGCCTTGATAACTGAATTGCGGGAAACGGCCGTTGCGTTCAACAGGCGCGGCCAGATTCTGCTGGCACAGGAAAGCGATCAAATCTATTTACAACAACAGCAAGCAGATTTACACGCAGAACTGGCTCAACTCGAAGAAAACCTAAACGACATCGCTATCCGGTTACAACGGCTGCACGCAACGATCTAAAAACAAAGGGTTACTATCTATTTTTGAAAAATTTGTTGCAATGCTTTGGCGAAGAAAGTTGGTTAACACCAACCTCACAGTGCCAATGACAAGGAGCACACTGTCGGCGTCTAGTCAGCATGTAGAGGGGAAACGGCCGTTTTCGCAGCTCCTGGCTTTGTTTAGATCGATTGGGAAACGGCCGTTTCGTTCCCTTGCCCTATAATCGTTATTAAAGAAGATACTCTCTAACCATCTCACCAGTCAAAACGCCACTGCTTGTAAACAGTCTTTGCAAACCATCTGATCCTAACGTAATTTGTAAAGGTGTTCTTAATTTGACATCAATCATGGCAACCAATGCCCCGGCTTCTATTAGGCAGACTTCGCTTATATCTGTTTCCATCTTGATAGTACGAATGGATTCATCGAAATCATCGGCAAAACTACTCGAGACAAAGGTATAACCAAAAGTTGTGGATTGGTTAATGAAAAGAAAACGGCGTATCCTCCA
>CAYGMR010000107.1:0-13300 GCA_964350725.1 uncultured Ardenticatenaceae bacterium
TTGGGTGACATGCTGATGATTGGCGAAATTAAAGCAGCCAAACTGTATGGCGGGTTAGAAGTGGAAACAACACTCGATCCGCACGTGCAGCCTTTTCTTTATGACCACGCGATGGATGGCACGCCACTGCTGCCTGGTGTGATGGGTACGGAGACATTCTCTGAATTGGCCTTGACGCTGGCTCCCGGCTTCGTGATTGCCGACATTGCTAACGAACAGTTTGAGGCGCCGTTCAAATTCTATCGTATGGAACCGCAAACCTTGTATCTGAACATGTTTGCCCGTCCGCTGGAAGATTGTTCGCTGGTGGCCTATGGACAGATTAAATCCAAGCGCGAATTGGCCAAACCCGGCCTGGCGCCGCAAGAGAAAACCCATTTTACTGTTGCTGTGCATCTCACACAGGAACCATTGGATATGCCTACTGTGGCATTTGAACCGCCAGCAGTGGAGGCATTGACGATTCCAGCGAAAGACATCTACAAGGTGTATTTCCATGGCCCGGCATACCAGGTTTTGGAAAGTGTGAAGGCAGATGCCCACAGCGCGATTGGTTTGATTGCCGACGATATGCCGCCGAGCATGGAACCCAGTCATACCGCTTCTGTGATGGCACCACGCTTGATTGAAGCTTGTTTCCAGACGGCTGGCGTGTGGGATATTGAGGTAAACGGCCGTATGGCTTTGCCCCTCGCGATTGGCTCCGTCAATACGTATCGTCAGATGGAAGAGGCAGAAAGCCGACTCTATGCAGTCGTGCAAGTACTCGAAGATGGTGCGGCCTTCAATGGCCAAGTCGTCGACGAAAGCGGCAATGTGTATGTGACCTTGAATGGGTATCGTACAGTGGCTTTGCCCGGAAAGGTAACGTTTTAGAGGCAGGGTTGCAATGTGGCAAGATTGCAGGGTTACTTTGCAACTTTGCCACTAGGCAACTTTGCTACGCTGCCCCATGATCCACTGGTTGATTCAAACACCGGCAGCACATCCAGATTTAGTACGCGGTGTGCCGCCTGATGGGTTGTTGAGTGTGGCGGAAACGGCCGTATTCAACACATTAAAAACTGAAAAACGCAGACGTGATTGGCTGCTGGGGCGTTGGACAGCCAAACATCTGATTCAGACAGTTATTAAACAGGAAGAGGGTGAAGAACTTGCTTTGGAAGACTTTTCTGTTTTGGCTGGGGCTGATGGCGCACCGGAGATCAATTGTCAATTGCCAATTGTCAATCCTTCGACAGGCTCAGGACAGGTCGGTCAATGGTCAATCTCGATTAGTCATGCGCACGAGACCGCTTTTTGTGCAGTAGTGCAACGGCCGTCCTGGCCGTTGGGTGCTGATATTGAATGGGTTGAGCCGCGCAGTGAGCGCTTTGTTGCTGATTATTTCACAGTGGCTGAACAGGAAACGATTGCCCAGGCTGATTTGGATAAACGCAGTTTGTTGGTAACGGCCGTATGGAGTGCCAAAGAAGCTGCGTTGAAAGCGATTCACCAAGGCTTGAAAGTAGACACACGTTGTGTCTCTTGTCTGCCAAACTTGACAATGACAGATGACGGTTGGATGCCGATTGTTGTGCAATGGGACGCCATGCGCATTCAAAATGCCCCGCCGTTAAATGGTTGGTGGCGGCAGCACAAAAATTTTGTACTCACGATTACTGCGGATTTATGAACCTGAAGAAAATAAATCGGTAATGCGCTCTGGCCGGTCTCCTGACCGCGCCAGTCGATGCACGGTCAGGAGACCGGCCGCAGCTATTACCGAAATAAATATTTAACATCCATAAACGCACTGAAGAAACACGATGCACAAACCTGTTTGAACAGGTTTCCTTCTTGCAGCCGCGTATTTCAATGCGCGGTTACTAAATTTACAGGAGAACGGACATGATTCGAGAAATGAGTTCCTATATTGAGGAACTACATGAACGGCAGAGCATCTCTGAGGGGAACGAAAAGAGTATTGCACGCCAACACAGCAAAGGTCGTTTGACGGCGCGTGAGCGTGTTGACTTGCTCTTTGATGCGGGCACATTCACCGAAATCGACACACTAGTTTTGCCGCGTTATGATGAATATGTGGGCGGCAAAAAATCACAATATGGTGATGGTGTTGTGACTGGCTTTGGATTGGTAAACGGCCGTCGCGTGTTTGTCGCTTCTCAGGACGCCGGCGTGATGGGCGGTTCGCTGGGTGAAATGCATGCCAACAAAATTGTCAAAGCGATGCGTATGGCCATCAAATATGGCTGTCCCTTTATCGCTATCAACGATTCGGGTGGCGCACGTATTCAAGAAGGTGTGGACAGCCTGGGTGGCTATGCACGCATTTTTGATGCCAACTGTGAAGCCTCTGGCGTTATTCCGCAAATTTCGGTCATCATGGGGCCTTGTGCCGGTGGGGCTGTTTATTCACCAGCCTTAACCGATTTTGTCTTCATGACTCAGCAGAGCTATATGTTCATCACCGGCCCCAATGTCGTAAAGGCTGTCATGCAAGAAGATGTCAGTTTTGAAGAGTTGGGCGGCGGTTTGATGCACAGCCAGGAAAGCGGTGTGTGCCATTTCCTCACAAGTGATGACCGTGAATGCTTGGATCGCGTGCGCACATTGCTTAGTTATTTGCCGGGCAACAATCAAGATGATCCCCCTTACATTCCACCAATGGATGATCCCGAACGACTTTGTCCTGAATTGGAAAAATTGGTACCGACTGACCCATCTAAATCTTATGATGTACGCCAGGTGATTACGAGTGTTGTCGACGACGGCCGTTTCTTCGAAGTCCATCAACTATGGGCAGAAAATATGGTTGTAGGTTATGCACGACTCAACGGCTATGTTGTGGGTATCGTTGCCAATCAACCAATGGTTTTGGCAGGGTGCATCGACATCAAAGCATCTATTAAAGCGACCCACTTTATCCGGGTTTGTGATGCCTATAACATCCCGATTATCACCTTGCAAGATGTGCCTGGCTTCCTGCCCGGTCGTGAGCAGGAATTTGGCGGCATCATTCGTAACGGCGCACGCATGATTTATGCGTATAGTGAAGCAACTGTGCCTAAATTGATGATGATTTTGCGCAAGAGCTACGGCGGTGCCTATTGTGTGATGAGCAGTAAAGGACTCCGTGGTGATTTGATTTATGCATGGCCCAATGCAGAAATTGCTGTCATGGGTGCCGAAGGGGCCGTTAACATTCTCTTCCGGCGTGATGTAGAGGCTGCCGAAGACCCCGCTGCCCGCCGCCAAGAATTGGTCGAGGATTACGAAAAGAAATTTAATAATCCTTACGTCGCTGCTTCGCGTGGCTTGATCGACGATGTTGTTGAACCGCGTGACACACGTCGTTTGCTGATCAAATCCTTGGAATTAACTTTATCCAAACGCGAACGCCGCGAACCGCGCAAACACGGAATTTCACCGATGTAGACTATGTAAATACAGAATCTGCCACGAATTACACGGATTACACGAATTTAATCCATATTAATTTGTGCCATTCGTGGCGAAAAGTGAAAATATTGTGAGTTCTAGACTACAGGACAAAACCTATGTTTAAGAAAATTTTGATTGCTAATCGTGGAGAAATTGGGGTGCGTATTGTGCGTACCTGTCGCGAAATGGGTATCGGTACAGTGGCACTGTATACGCTCGAAGATCGCAGCTCTCTGCATGTGCGTCTTGCGGATGAGTGCGTCCAACTGAATTCAGCTTCTGATTTTGTCGATCCGGAGATGATTTTGGATATTGCTTTGACCAAAGGGGCCGATGCCATTCATCCAGGTTACGGTTTTTTGGCGGAAGAAGCAGAATTTGTTCGCGCTTGTGATGCTGCCGGCATCACCTTTATTGGCCCATCAGCCGATATAGTCGAATCATTACGCGATAAGATCGCGGCTCAGGAAAAAGCGCGTGCAGTTGGTATTCCAACATTGATACATTCAGACGAGTCTTATGGTGAAGAGGAGTTTGATGTTTTAGAAACGGCCGCTTCTGAAATCGGTTATCCGGTCATCATTAAATCATGTAGTGGCGGGCGTGGGCGTGGCGAACGCCTAGCTAAATCGCCGAAATATCTACGGGAGGCTGTGCGTCAGGCTGTGGCTGTAGGCAAAGCGGTTTATGGCAACAAGCGCGTTTATCTTGAGAAAGCGGTTTTACCTGCCTTCCAAGTTGGTGTGCAGATTATGGCTGACAAAAAAGGCAATGTGATCCATCTGGGTGAACGCGAAGGCTCCATCTTGCAAAAAGGTCAAAAGATTGTTGAGGAAGCCCCTGCTAATTGTTTGGATGACACACAACGGAAAAAACTATGGCAAACGTCTTTGGAAATCGCACGTTTGTTTAATTATGAAAACATCGGCACAGTTGAATTTATTGTCGATGGGTCGGGTAAGTTTTATTTTAGTGAAGTAAAAGCACGTCTCCAGGTTGAGCATCCGCTCACCGAAAAAGTGACCCGCGTCGATTTAGTGCGCGAACAAATTCGCATTGCGGCTGGTGAAACGCTGTCACTGACTCAAGAAGAAGTGTGGCTTGGTGGTTCCGCGATGATGTGCCGCATACGTGCCAATGACCCGTGGCATAATTTCATGCCCAGCCCGGGTGAATTGAAAAGGGTGCGACTCCCCAGCGGGCCAGAGGTGCGCGTCGATACGTATGTCTATTGCCAATGTAATGTGCCAGGCGCATTCGACCCATTGATTGCCAAGTTAACTGTTTGGGCCAAAGATCGCGAGATGTGTCGCCGCCGTATGCAGCGCGCACTGGAAGATTTCACAATTATTGGCACGCCGACTAATTTGCCGGTGTTGCAAAATATTGTCGCTTCACCTGAATTTAGATCAGGCAATTATTCGACACAATACCAGATAAAGTTGTTTGACAAATCGATAGGTGCCGAGCCAGATAGTCATTTGCGTGACCTTGCTGTGGCTGCGGCGATCAGTTATGTACGACGCAACCAACTGTTTAATCCCAAAGCGTCTGAACGTCTGCAGGGCGGTTGGCATCAATCCAGCCGACGGCTGCCACAATAAAGGAGCGTTAGCCATGAGCAAAATTGAAGTACAGATTGACGGTCATCGCTTTGAGGTTGAACTTTCTATGTCGCCCCAATGTGGCGGTATTTGTACGGCCGAAGTAAATGGTAAAACAGTACATCTTGTCATTCCAGATATGGATGGTTCACCGGAAGAAATGGAATGGGTGATTGTAGATGATCAGGCATATGAGCTAACACTTGGTGAAAATCTAAATTGGATTAAAGCTTATAGTGGTTTGCACAAGTTAGATGTCCGTGACATGGATGCGGCTGTAACCCGACCACGTAGTGGCGACGGCCGTGTCAAAGCGCCGATTCCTGGTTTGATCACACGCATATTGGTGCAGCCAGGGGATGAAGTTAAAGCTGATCAGCCAATTTTGGTGCTAGAAGCAATGAAAATGGAGAATGAAGTGCGGGCACCCTTTGATGGTATTGTAGACTCGATTCAAGCCATACCAGGGCAGACTGTTTTGCGCAACGATGTGTTGGCAGAGGTGAAGTAAGAGGAGTGTGAAGCGTGGTTAATTACCACGCTTCACCTATTTGTTTTAAAAGTCTACGTCTGCATCCTCATATTCAGAGTATGCGTATTTATCGTTGTTGCGTATATCGCTTGCGTCACTATCATCATCGTTCCAAAGCGTGTCATCTTCGAAAGCCCACTCTAATGTGATCGGGCTGGTTTGTACGACTTCTAACATATCTTCACATTCAGGACAGGTGATTAATTGTCCTTTGTGTGGTTGCCGCTTGAAACGGATTTGCGTATCACAACCGGGACAATATGCGGTGATTTTGCTATTTTCTTTTGCCATAACAATTTTCCTCATCGTGCGGATTTTTAACCGCAAAAATTTATGCTTATTTATAGTTTAGCGCGGTTGTGTGCAAAATCTGTGTTAGTTTTGTGTAAAAGTGGGGGGTAAAATTGACACGGCCGTTTCAAAGCTGTGTCAATCATTTTCAGAAGCAGGTGTGATTTCAAAGCGATACCCTATGCTGGGTATAGTTTGGATATAGCTTAGAACTTCTGGATCAATTTCCAATCGACGTCGTAAACGCCGCACCAAGCCGCGCACTAGTTCCCGGTTGCCAGTGCCGCTATAGCCCCATACCCGTTCTACAATTGTATCAACAGGAATCACTTGTGCGCGGTTTGTCATCAATAAATAAAGCAGACGAAATTCCAAGGGAGAGAGACGCTGCTTCGGTGCATTCGCGATGCGAATGACGCGTGTCGTGGGATTGAGTGTCAATTGACCGGCTTGTAAGTTGGGCAGAACAGTAGCGGGTACTGTACCTGCTCGACGTAAGAGCATTTTGATATAACGGGTCAGCAAGCGGGGCGCCAACGGCCGTTTCAAAATCAGATCAACGCCAATATCTAACCAATTACATTGCTGATCTTCTGTGGGTGATTCTGCCAGTAAGATGAGTGGTGCTTGCGTGACCGATCGTATATTTTGTAATTGTTCAACAAAGTCGGGCTGTTTATCTTGTGCCAATAATATCAAATCGACCGGTTGGTCGGATAACAGCAACGTGATTTGGCCAAGGTCAATACGAGTGGCAACGGTGAGTCCCATCCGGCGTAAAATGAAGCTAAAGAAATCACGATCATCTACATCGACAGCAATGACAACAGCGCGCATTGGAATCCAAACTCCTAAACAAATGAGGGATGTGCATACAAAAAACCAGAGGTAGAAGTAAAAATCATCGCCTGCTGAGCTATGTCATACCTGCGCAGGCAGGTATCTAAACGTGTAAATTCCCGCCTGTGCGGGAATGACACTCGAGTCGATGCAGGTGCACATCCCGCAAATAAATAGTCAAAAAATAGGCTAATGGTTCTCATTGATAAAAATTTTAGACCTGTCAGGCTTCTACCATAAAACCTGACAGGTCTTCTTGGGTAAAATAAAACGCCAATTGTCCTGCAAGTCAATAACGAATACTTACTAAACAACAAGCCTATCCTACATAATTGTGCCGTCTTTTTATCGTTTTGTCAGGGCAAATCAACGATTTGTAGTAATTGTGCATCGGCCGTAACGGATTCGCCAACTTCAAAATAAATCTCAGCCACAATGCCTGGCGCGGCGCTGCGAATAGTATGCTCCATTTTCATTGCTTCGAGTTTCATCAATGGTTGTCCGGCAGTTATTTCCTGCCCGCATTCCACAAGTACCGCTAATACGGAGCCCGGCATAGGGGCGCGCAGGGAACCAGCGGCGTCGGCTGTTGGGTGCGGTTTGGGCAGTAAGGATACGGCCGTTGCCACCACAACCCCTGTGGATGTTTGCATCCACCATGTTTTATGATCGGACTCTATTGTTACACTTTGCCGATGGCCATCCACTGTAAACACAACTCGATTCGGTGTCCTGTCATGCAAAATGACAGCATGACTGGTATCCGGTTTTGTAGACAGCGTGATGGCGAATTGATCCTGCGCTTGTTTGTCGGGTGTCACAGCTACAGTGATAGGTTCCTCAACGTCTGCCAGCGAAAAACGATATAACAACGGCCGGTTGGCATTGTTGCGCCAATAACCAGCATTGCTCTCGATTTGCAAATGATCCACAAATTGTGCCAGTGAAGCAGCTATTAAGGCTTGGGTGGTATTGCCTGGTTGAGAGTGCCAGTTACACATGTGTTTTGGGATAAAATCTGTCTTTGCTGCGCCGGATATAAAAACGGGATGTTTGATAACATCCTGTAAAAATGCCAAATTGTTGATGCTGCCGAGCAGTACGGCCGTTGCCAATGCTCGTTGCAGCCGACGAACGGCCGTTTTGCGATCTGGCCCATGCGCGATAATTTTTGCCAACATAGGATCATAATGGACGGAGATGAAATCGTGGGACTGAATGCCACTTTCTACACGGATGCCCGCACCTTTGGGCGGCTGCCAGTAAAGAATGTCACCCGTGACTGGTAGGAAATCATTCGCTGGATTTTCAGCATAAATGCGTGCTTCGATAGCATGGCCATCTCTTTGAATATCGTCTTGCGTCCAGGGCAGCATCTCCCCTTCGGCGATGCGAATTTGCCATTCGACCAGATCGATGCCCGTGACCATTTCAGTTATGGGATGTTCGACTTGCAAGCGGGTGTTCATTTCGAGGAAATAAAAGGAGCCATCTGGCTCAAGTAAGAATTCGATTGTGCCGGCGTTTGTGTAGTGGATCGCTTTGGCGATAGCAACGGCCGTTGTGCCCATTTGTGCGCGTTGTTCTGGGGACAACACTGGCGTTTCTTCAATTATTTTTTGATGACGCCGTTGGATCGAACAGTCGCGTTCACCCAGATGTAGGACATTGCCGTGTGTGTCACCTAATAGTTGGATTTCGATATGCCGTGGCATGCACAACACTTTTTCCAATAATAGTTCATCAGACCCAAAGGCTTGAAAAGCTTCATGCCGTGCTGACTCCAATGCTGTGGGTAATTCGGTTGCATTGGCAACAACACGCATGCCTTTGCCCCCACCGCCTGCCGCCGCTTTTACTATGACCGGGTAACCAATTTGGGTCGCTTCCTGCAAAAAGCGTTCGTCGGTCTGGTCTGCGCTGCCATAGCCAGGAATCACGGGTACATTGATTTGTTGTGCTAGCGCTTTGGCTGTGCTTTTATTGCCCATTGTTGCCATAGCAACGGCCGTTGGTCCAATGAAAATGAATCCTGCCGCTGAACAGGCACGTACAAAATTGGCATCTTCGGCCAAAAAACCAAACCCAGGATGGATTGCGTCTACGCCAGCCTGCTGGGCGCAATGGATTATTTTTTCAGAAACCAGATAGGATTCGGCCGCTGGGGCGGCGCCAACGTGATAAGCTTCATCCGCCATGTGCACATGCAGCGCGTCCGCATCGGCGTCCGAATAAACAGCGACAGTACGAATGCCTAAATATTGACATGTGCGCATGATACGGCAGGCGATTTCGCCACGATTGGCGATCAGGATTGAGGTAATCATGCCGCAAACAATATCTGTTTTTGAGCAAGAATACAACCTATTATCTGAGCATATCTGGCATTTGTAACTCAGCCAGACATGCTCAGATATTTTAGGTAGCGGGGGCAGCCTCTAGAAAACTCGGTATTGCTAAGTCAAATTGCCCATTTTGGAGGATGAATTCAGAAGATGGTGTGTGTAATATGTTCGACGGCGTGTTAAATGTGTTTTCGGCGATACCCGGTAATAGTTCATAAATGGAACCGCCAATAATTTGCTCGAAATGTTGCTGCAGGTCAAAAATGGTTTGCCACCGGGGCACGCTGTACTCGTTGATTCCATGCCGCAAGGCGACATCGACGAGACGCTTTTCGATCAAGCAAAAACCGGTTGGCAGAGCGAGGGCATCACAAAGTTGGATGAGGCGATCATAATCGTTGTATTCAGTTTCAGCTAGAAAATCAGCGACAAATTCTACATCCTCTGGGGGACAGTCCCACACGCCAGCATGGGCATGCACATTTTTGATTGGGAATGAATGTGTGAGGCAAATGCGGGCAGAATCAAAATATCCCAGCGGTTCTAAAAAGCGATAGCCGTCGATTGTGTGCCGCATATTGCTGGGCCCTTCGCGACGGCCGATGTCATGCAGTAATCCTAAAATGTAGGCGATGTTTGAATCTAGTTGGGGATGATGGCTGGCAATAATTTCAGCTCCGAGGGCTACATATTGGGAATGATCATACCAGCCTCCGGGATTGTCTTGTCCACTTTGGTACAACATGTCTTCGGCTTCATGGCGGGTCGGGGTGGTGTCCATAATTTTATCTCCATTACATACTCAGGTACTTCCTTTGCCTTGCGCCACAGGCAATAATTATCAAATGCGCAATACCGATACAAATTTATCTATCTTCACAGTATAGGTTTTGACACGGGTTTAAGCCGTTTATTTTGTGTGAATTTTTGAGGAGAGCTGCGTTGGTTTTTATACGGCCGTTTCCCAAAGAGTTTGAGTTGCCGATTTTTTCACAGGCTTGAAGCCATTTTTCTTGAGAACGTGCTGCGATGCCACATTATCATTTTCAGTCCAGGCTGTCACTAATTTGCATTCGGGTTGTTGTGCAGCCCAGCGGATGATGGCGCTTACAGCTTCAGTAGCATACCCTTGATTGTGAAAGGCCGGATCGATACCGTACCCGATTTCGACCTTGCCAACTGCGCTTGGATAACCTTTGAAGCCGATTAGCCCGCAAACAAGTGGGCCTTCGGCATGACTCAGAACAGGCGCTTCGGCTTTGTTCAACACAGGCGGTTTGGCACGGCTCGATGTTAAATTATTTGTAACGATCAACAACCAATACGTAAACCAGGGATGTGTTAAAGGGTTTGCTGCAGCCATTTTTTTTAGTTTTGTGCCGATTGTTTGTTGTACAAGCGGGGGCACAACCCCCGCGCAAATTGGCATGTCCAGTTCACGTTCTAACTGGTGACGATCTTCGACAATGAGCTGTAATTGATTTTTGGTCAGCGGCAGTAATTGAATTCGTTTTGTCATGACTTGATTGTGCCACGCTATGGCTTTACGTTCCATTTCTTGTACAAACGCGTATTTGCCATCCGAGTATTTTTCACGCTCATCAGCAAATTGGGCGGCGAGATTTGTTTTTATACGGCCGTATGCTTCTGCTGCGCTCGGATGAGCGCACATATAATCACGAAAGATTAAATGACGTTTGATTTCGGGATCGCCGTTTTGCCAGCTATGGACGTGGGTTGTACGACGGCCGTTTACAGTACGTGGGAAAAAGCGGCGGCGCGGCAAGCCATATTCACCGCGAGGCATGAAGCCATGTATCTCCATTTGAGCATTGTAATTGTCGATACGCTCAATATCTTGTACTTCCAACAAAATGTCGATGATTGGCTTGGCTTTGATACCAGGGATAGAGGTGCTGCCAATATGGTGGACAGTCACAACTTCTGTGCCCAAAATAGTGCGCAGGAGCGCAGCCTCAGCTTCAAATCTGGCTGGCCATGTGGGATCGTAGGGGCGGACTTCTATTTGGTAGCTCATACTACAACGGATAAAGATAAGAACGGATAATACTTTCTGCCGCAGATTATCACGGATTATATCCTGAAACCAAATGAAATCCGTGATAATCGGTGTGAATCCGTGGCGAAGATAAGGGGTACTTAAAAGATATACGGTGAACTGGCCCCTGTTTTGAGGATGCCTTCCGCATCCAAAATAACGTTAATGCAAGCGGGTTTCCCACTGGCAAAAGCACGCTCCAAAGCGGGAAGTATCTCAGCTGGGTCTTCTACCAATTCGCCGTAGCCGCCCAGGGCCTCGACGACTTGATCGTAACGCGTGGTGGCCAGGTCGGTGGCTGGTGCGCGTCCCATCATCTTCTTGATGGGCGCACGGATTTGACCCCAACCCGCGTCATTGCCGACGATGCTGACGATGGGGAGATTGAACCGTACGGCCGTATCAAATTCAAAACCATTTAACCCAAACGATCCATCCCCATTCACAATCAAAACCTTTTTGTCAGGATAAAGATGCTGTGCCGCAATCGCGAACGGGGCACCAACCCCTAAACAACCTAACGGGCCGGGATCAAGCCATTGCCCTGGCAGCGTGACATCTAAAACCTTGGCAGCGGCACTGACAATATCGCCGCCATCGCCGATCACAATCAGATCCTCATCGACAAAACGGTTCAATTCTGCCCCAAAACGAAAATGATTGACAGGTATGTCGTTTAGGGATTCCCATTCAGCTTGTTTGGCACGTTTGGCATCCTCAAAGGTTTGTACTTCGGCCAGCCACTCATCATAACGAATGCCCTGCAAGCCTTCGGCCAATGCCTCCAACACAAGCTGCGCATTAGCGACCAGCGCAATATCAGCTTCACGGTTGTGGTTGAGTTCGGCGGGATCATTTTCGATTTGGATCAGCTTGCTGCCAGGTGCCCAGCCCTCACCATATTTCAAGCGGAAATCGATGGGTGTACCGATCAATAGGACGACATCGGCTGATTTTAAGGCGCTGCCACGTGAAGCTTTGAAACAGTTGGGGTGTGTCATGGACAAGGTGCCACGCCCACCACCATTTGTGAAAACAGGGATACCAGTTTGTTCGGTTAAAGTTTTTAAGGCGGGTGAAGCCGCATCCCAATAGACTTGCGTGCCCGCCACGAGGATCGGTTTTTGGGCTGAGCGTAGCAAGTCGAACATGCTTTGCACGTCACTAACTGAGGGTGCGGCCGGTTCGATGACAACTTTGGGCGCGATTGCTGGCGGATCGACGGCGTTGAATAAAATGTCGGTTGGCAGTTCGATAAAGACAGGGCCAGGACGGCCGTTCAGTGCGGCTTTAAAGGCGCGCTCCATCGCAGCGGGAATGTCGCTTGTGGATTCAACAGTAAAACTGGCTTTGGTAAAGGTAGCGAACATTTCAGTTTGGGGCATTTCTTGGAGTGCGCCTTTACCGCGTGTGCGCAAAGGCGCCGCGCCCCCGAGCAGCAGCATGGGGCTGCGGGCGTGATAGGCATTGGCAACGGCCGTTACTGCATCCGTGACGCCGGGACCGGCCGTTACCAGCGCGACACCGATATTGCGCGTCAAACGCGCATGCGCATCCGCCGCATGACCCGCTGCCTGTTCATGCCGAAAATCAATAATCTCAATGCCATTACTCAAACAACCTTCATAAATGGGCGCCACATGCCCCCCGCACAAGGTATAGATCGTACTTACACCCTGGGCTGCCAATGCCCGTCCAACTAACTCACCACCATGTGTAAATTGCATAATTTCTCCATAACCAACAAGATGCGCTTAGAACACATTTTGCTCTAAACGCACCGCTCGAATAATCGCGTACTTGTCGCGATTGATTTATATTTTGTTAGATGGCTTGATGTTCGGTCGCCCATTGCCCGTTTATCAACCTGCTAGCTCAAGGGTTACCTGACGTCCAGCACGAGCTTCAAGGGTGATTAACATTTCCAGGCTAAATTTATCCCACTTGCCGCGCATCAAATCCGAAACACGGGATTGAGCGATACCCAATATTTTGGCAGTTTCCATCTGTGTCAAACCCGTAGATTGAATATATTGTCTCAAATCATTCATCAACTTAGCACGCATTTGTAAAATCGCCGCTTCCGCTGGGTCTAAATCTAAATCTGCAAATACATTGCCACTC
Source organism: uncultured Ardenticatenaceae bacterium (assembly GCA_964350725.1). GTDB lineage: Bacteria > Chloroflexota > Anaerolineae > Promineifilales > Promineifilaceae > JAACFF01. The sequence continues at coordinate 13,240 of CAYGMR010000107.1, forward strand.
GAATCAAAAATTGACTCATCCATAAATCATTCTCCTACTTGTTTGTATCTCCGCCGGGCTA
>CAYGMR010000108.1:0-13274 GCA_964350725.1 uncultured Ardenticatenaceae bacterium
ACCGAAGCGATCACGCCGGGGCCTAAAGTTGTCGCAAATGCCAGAGCTGCAAAACCATCCATCAATGCTTTGACCGCCAATTTGGTGTAATCACCCATCAAACCATCTTCAATTGCGCCTTGAATGGTTAAGGGGCCGACACAAAAGATCAGGCTGGCGGTGACAAACCCTTCGACAAAACGCGCACCGCTGCCGCCATCCGGGTTTTTTATCAGATGGTCACGCAGCCAGACACCAAACGCTTCCAAGCGATCTTCGATGCGCAATCCTTCACCCACGAGTGCACCCAAGAGCAAGCTGCCTAACACGATGAGTGCGTTACGTGTCACCAAGGCGCTGTCGATGGCGATGACTAAAGTGAAAAGTCCCAGCGCTGCAAAAATTGTTTCTTGAATGCGCGTGGGAAAACGGTTGCCGAGTAATGTGCCGATTGTGCCGCCAATCAATACGGTGATGGCGTTTAGAATGGTGCCAGTCATAAAAGCTCCTTGCGAAGTGTCGAATAGTCGATTTGTTCTTGGTAAGTGTTGTTGCAAGGGAGAAGTATAAAGTAGAATTGGTAAATGGAAAATGGGTGTCAAGGTAAGCTTACTTACGTCTATTTGGTTGAAAATTAGTAAAATTTGCCTACCATACCCCATTGCGGAGTATAATAGCTATTATTACGTTGAGGAGAATTTGATTTTATGCTGCGACTGATACGCTTTTCTGTCATCGCGATAGTTTTATTGGTTGGTTTTACGTTGTGGACACAATCGGCTACGGCCGTTTCTTGTTATTTTCATTCGGATGATGTTGATTATGTTTGTGATTCCGAACCAGAAACCAGTAACTTTGTCGAACCACAACCGTTCCCCGATAGTTTTATCGAACGCGCCACTTATGCCCGCCTCAAAGATTTGATCAATGTCTATCCAGTGCCATCAACGGCCGTTGCGCCCGTGCGTAACGTAGGTGACGGGTTTCTTTTTGTTACCGTGCAGGCAGTCGAAAACCATGATGGTGTTAACTGGTACATGATCAATTTAGGCGAATGGGTCAAAGAAGAAGATTTGATCCTCGTTGATGATTCTGAATTTACCGGCTATGCCATTAACTCACAACCAGAACGGCCGTTTGGCTGGATGATCGTTGATTATTGGTACAGCACCGAACCGGGCACTGAGCCAGCACCAGGCAGTTTGAAACTACCGCGTTATACCTTTTTCGAAGTATTTGATGCTGTCGAAGCGGATGATGGTTGGATTTGGTATGACATTGGTAACGGCCGTTGGATGCGCCAAACCTATGTCAGCCTTGTTGACCCAACGCCACGCCCCGCCGAAGTTGGAGCCGATGAATTTTGGGTTGAGATCGATCTGTACGAACAAGCATTTGCTGCCTATGAAGGCGACCGCATGGTTTATGCTGGTTTGGTTTCTAGCGGGCTTAACCGTTGGCCGACCTGGGAAGGGCTTTTCCAGGTTTGGGATCGCCAAGTAAGAACCAAAATGTCGGGTGCAGAAGGCAAAATAGATTATTACTTCATCGAGGATGTTCCCCATGCGATGTACTTCGACGATGAAATTGCCCTGCATGGCGCATTCTGGCATGATCGTTTTGGCTACAAACACAGCCACGGCTGCGTCAATATGCCGCCGCGTGCTGCTGAATGGGTCTTCAACTGGTCTGAACAATCCCCTACCGACCTGTGGGTTTATGTGCACACTTCTGATCCCGCCCATTATTTTGACCGATATGATCCCGAAGCAAACTTTGCCGGACCAAACTAAAAAGCAGAACAATCAAGCGAAAATGTCAAAGCCAGGTTAATCAAAAACCTGGCTTTTTTATTGCCTAAATCTAATCACCATCCTAAACTTACTCTACTGAATGCAGTTTAAGAAAACAAGCAGGCAAAACGTATGCGACGGATTGATAATCTGTCTGGATGGTTTAACAAACCACCCTATATTGCTAAATTGAGGAGCTAAACAATGTCTGAATTTGAAACATTACTTTTCACTGTAGAAGAAAATGTTGCTGTTATCACCCTGAATCGACCAGAGCGACGCAATGCGATGAACATTGAGTTAAATCGCGATCTGGTTGATGTTTTTAATCAGGTCGCAGCCGATGAAACGGTGCGTGCTGTTTTGGTGACTGGTGCTGGTAAAGGGTTTTGTGCGGGTGCTGATTTGACCCTGTTCCAACCTATTCCCACGCCAGAGCAAATTTATGACACTATCCTAGCGAATTATCAGCCCATGATGACAGCCTTGCTCGCAATGAAAAAACCGGTGATTGCAGCCGTCAATGGTGTGGCTGCTGGTGCTGGTGCATCTTTAGCCCTCGCTTGTGATTTGCGTGTTATGGCTGACGATGCCGCTATGTTGATGGCTTTTAGCAATATTGCCCTGGTTCCAGATGCGGGCGCAACCTGGTTGTTGGCGCGTTTGGTGGGTTATAGCCGTGCCTATGAAATTGCCGCTGAGGGTGAGCGTGTAGATGCGCAACGTTGTCTGGAATTGGGATTGACGAATAAGGTTGTGCCTGCGGAGCAACTGCTAGAAATCAGCATGGCGTGGGCAAAACGGTTGGCCCAACGGCCGACCCTGGCACTGGGCCTAACCAAACATGCCCTCCAATTTGCACAGCTCAATGATCTCAGCGCAACAATTGAATATGAAGCCCGCCTGCAAAAACAAACCATACCCAGCCATGATTTTATGGAAGGGGTAATGGCGTTTATGCAGAAACGGCCGTCTAATTTCAAAGGCAAATAATTCACAAACCCGTAGGGGCGAGGCAATCGGGAAAACAGTTTTCCAAAACAAGTTACATCATCTCCCGATTGCCTCGCCCGCTTTTAACCGAGGAGGAAACCTCATGACCCCCAACCAATTTGATTTAACCGACAAAGTCGCCTTGATAACGGGTGGTTCGCGTGGCATCGGCCTCGCCATCGCCCAGGCCTATGCCGCTGCTGGCGCAAAAGTCGTCATCAGCAGTCGCAAACAAGCAGATTTAGACAGTGCTGCCGCTGAAATTCAAGCCAACGGGGGCACGGCTCTGGCTATCGCCGCGCACACAGGTGACAATGCCGCTATCCAAGCTGTTGTGGATAAAGCGACTGCCGAATTTGGCGGTATCGACATCGTCGTCAACAACGCCGCCACCAATCCCCATTTTGGCCCTGTGATGACCGCCGATGATAGCCATTGGGATAAGATTCTCGATGTAAATGTCAAAGGATATTTCCGAGTTGTCAAAGCGTGTTTGCCTGCATTTAAGGCACGCGGTGGTGGCAAAGTAATCAACATGGCTTCTGTGGCTGGTAAAGAACCACAACCGCTGATGGGTGTCTATTCGGTCAGCAAAGCAGCGGTGATTATGCTCACAGAGGTCATGGCAGCAGAGTTAGCCAGCGATAATATTCAGGTAAACGCGATTGCACCTGGCTTTGTGAAAACAAAATTTAGTGGTGTTCTGTGGCAGAATCAACAGATTCATGATCTAACTGTGGGCGCGGTTCCGCAGAAACGGATGGCGATGCCGGAAGAATTGAGTGGCATCGCACTCTATTTAGCCTCAAACGCTTCAAGCTATACGACGGGTGCGACGATTGTGGTTGATGGAGGCTTGTTGGTTGGCAGCCCCATTAGCATGGGGTAGACGGTGTGTTTTCCAGAGGCGACAACGAATTGGGAAAGGAAAGCGTTTTTCCCTGGCCCTGTTCGTGTTTTCCTCAACTCGTTGTTGCCAAAACAGTTAACCAGGTGTTAGCTGTCGCTGTTCATTTCGTGATCCATTTCACCATCCATGCCGCCTTCCATATCTTCCATTGCGGATTCACGAATAACGGCCGTTACTTCCATATCGCCTGCATTGGCAAAAGTGAGGGTGATGGGAATTTCATCTCCCAGTTCCAGGGACTGAACCTTATCCAAGCACATAACATGTAATCCACCGGCTTTTAACTCCACCGACGCCCCATCGGGAATCTCAATAACGCCGCCTTCTACTTGGCGCATGCCCATAACATCATCTTCTTTTTGGTACATTTCATGCAGCTCAACGACAGAACATACATCAGCAGTTGCACCAACAAGTTGATCATCAGTGCCAGTTTGATTGGTAATGGTCATGTAAAATGCCCCATTTGCCGCGGCCATCGGTGAATTGCGCCCCCAAACATTTTCGACTGTCATTTCACCAGGCGTACCAGCAGATGCTGCGGGTTCTGTCTCGGTTCCGCCACAAGCAATGATTGAAATGGCGACTATTAATAGTAACAAGGTAAAACGTTTCATTTAACTTCTCCTCTTGGTAATGTTTGCCTTGGCCATTTGGCTCCAAATGGCTGCTGAAAAGTGTGAATTTTGCTCAATATGTGTTATATTCTGTTAAATTCACGCTGTTTTTATCATTGTATAACGCAAAAGGTGTTTGTGCAAAAAAAAACACGCAATGTAATAAGCTTTATTTAAAACTTACAATAGCCCAAGATATTAGCATAAATATTGTAACTATTCAGGTGCTCCGGCCGTGTCTCCTGACCGCGCCGGATAGTGTCGCGGTGAGGACACCGGCCACAGCCAGAGAGGCTGTATAGTTGCTAAATATTAGCATAAAAGGAAGGTAACTATTCAGGGGTACACACGAGATTTGTCAAATTTGGTCTGGTAGCGATGTAAACTTGACACAAAATTTGACAAATCTAATCGACTAACCTGTACAGTTACAAAGGAAGAGCAAATGGCCATTCCAACAGATAGGCAAGCCAGGATTGTAGCGTGGTTAAAAGAAGATAATTCATTGGCGATTAAAGCGTTGGCCGAGCGGCTTAATGTCTCGCTTATGACGGTACATCGTGACTTGGACAAATTGACACGAGAAGGGGTCGTGCGTAAAGTGCATGGGGGTGTGGTGCTCGCCCCACAGGCTCTGCAAACGAGCAATCTTGAGGTGAGTTGCCAGCTATGTGGGGGGCGCGTGCGCAATCGTACCGCTTTTACAGTGACGACGAAAACTGGGGAACGTGCTGATGCGTGCTGCCCACATTGCGGCTTGATGCTGCTACAACAAATTGAGGGGGTTTCTTCAGCATTGACGGTGGATTTTTTATACGGCCGTCGTGTCAACGTCTATCGTGCCACATTCGTCATAGATTCTGATGTCCGTGTATGTTGCATTCCCAGCGTCATTTGTTTTGCAGCTAAAGAAGATGCCCTTAAATTCCAGAATGGATTTGGCGGTCAAGTAATGGACTTCACTCAGGTCACACATCATTTGTTAGACTCCCATCATCATGCTTCCCCCCATCACCATCAATAGAACTTAGATCAATCGAATCCGCCTGTTTTTTGCCTTAAGCACGTTCGTAATTTTTAATGGTTATACATGGTTGTACAAAGTAGTGAAAGAGCGATATCTGTATAACTCTTTAGACCCTGCGTAAGGTCTCTGTATTGGAAAATAAAAAGGTCCACTTGGCAAAGATTTGGTGAGCCAAGTTTAACTATGTAGTAACGGTAACCTAAGTGGATAGAATCTACGCGAATATTGGAAGCTCATGAAAATTGCTTATCTAATCCTGGCGCATAAAAGACCAGGCCAATTTAAGAGATTGGTGAAAACGCTCAACAGCGAGACGACCCAAATTTTTGCCCATATCGATAGTCGAGTTGACATCAATCAGTTTCAGTCTGTTGATACACAACATGCTATTTTTTTGCAGGATCGTATGGCACCCAATTGGGGTGGGTATTCGTTGTTGCTCACTATGCTGCATGTTTTGCGAACGGCGATGGCGGCGGGAGAGTTTGATTATTTTCAATTCTTAAGCGGCCAAGATTATCCTATAAAGACAGACCAAGAAATCAACCAATTTTTTGAACACGCGGCAGGCAGCAGCTATTTATTCAGCTACCCTTTGGTGCCAGGCGCGCCCAAAGCAGAAATATTCCGTAGATATTATTTTGTTGATCAAATCGCACAGCTTCCTGAAGGATTACATACGGCCGCACACAGGTTTGAAAGTCTGGTGAGCCATATTTTGCCGGATCGCACATTGAATGGACACAAGCCACATCGCGGATCACAATGGATTAGTTTACACCGTGATGCGGCTGAATATTGCATGACGTATCTGCAGACGCCTAAAGGCAAGCAGTTTATAGACTTTTTCAAATATAGTTGGGGTTCTGACGAAATGATGTTCCCCATTTTGTTGTTGAATTCACCGCTCGCCGCGCGTATTCAATTTGATCCGTATGAAAATGGCCACGCAAATTACGCAGAAAATGTATTTGCTTTACATTATATCGACTGGAATCGCAATCGCGAACGACCAGCGATTTTTGAAGACCATGATTTTGATGCTTTGAAAGCAAGCAAAGCCATATTTGCGCGTAAATTTAACCTTGAAAAGTCGAGTTCGCTCCTGACTCGCATCGATTTAGAATTAAGGCAAGTTGGTGTGCCGACAGCTTAACTGCTGAGTTACCCTTCCATAAAAATGCAAACCCAAAAAGCAAAACCATATTTTAACGACGCAGATACCAAGATTAAAGTGAAGGGATCCCCAGTTTTGTTGGATGTTGCTGTCGTCATTGGATTACTATTCGCCGTGGCGATGTATAGCCTGGTTGTGGTTGATTTTTCATTCAAGCCATTTGAGGATGCGGCGATTCTGATGCGCTATGTCGAGAATTTTGCTGCAGGACAAGGTATCGTTTGGAATATCGGTGAAGCACCAGTTGATGGAGCGACAGATTTTCTTTTTATGGTGCTGGCGACAGGTTTGGTTAAATTGGGTTTGTCTGTGGAAACGGCCGTACGCTTTCTGGTCGTTGCTGCCCATTTGACTACGGTGGTAATTATTTATGTGGCCAATCGCCGTTTTTACCGAGCACCTATTTGGGCAGCCGGTTTATCGGCATTGTATCTAGGCATTGGGTCTGGTTTGATATTAATTGCTGCCTACTTTGGCACGCCCGTGTTTGCTTTAATGGCGGCGCTAACGTGGTGTTGTGCAATTTATCTTGTGAGGCGGCAGGTTACACATGTTTCTGCACTCGCTTTTGCCGTGTCAGGCTTAGTGATGGGTTTGATTCGCCCAGAAGGTGTGATTTTAGCAGGTCTCATGTTGTTGGCGCTCTTATTTCGTTTAGGGTGGAAACGCGCACGGCTTGTCTTTTTCTATTTTATATTGATTTTTGCTGTATGCGGGTCATTTTATTTTTTGTGGCGTTGGTCTTATTTTGGGTATCCATTGCCGAATCCATTCTATAAAAAAGGAGGCGGTCAACTTTATATCGGTAGTTTTATCGCTTCTACAACGAATGTGTTTCGTGCCAGCCTGCCCTTTTTGATTGCTTTTGTATTGGCTTTGCGCTCGCGCGAAACGATTCGCGAGGCGATCTTCGCCGCGATTCCGATTGTGGGATTTATGGGCGCGTTCATTTTGTTGTCAGATGAAATGAATTTTGCGGGACGTTTTCAATATGCAGTGTTACCCATTCTGCTTTTGTCCTGGTATCCGCTGGTAAAAACGGTGCCACAAGATTTTAATTTGCCAAGCTGGCAAGATTTAGCTTTGCAAAAGCGCGTTACGGCCGTTCTCCTCGCAATTCTCCTGTTCATCTCTGTTTTGGGTTATCAATTCAGCCAGCGTAATATTGTGCGGTTTACGCTAGACGGCCGTTATGATGTCGCTGCCATGCTGAATGCATACAAAGATCAAGGTTACACCATGGCGACTTCAGAAGCTGGGCTGCTGCCACTTTATTCGGGTTGGCGTTCAATTGATACCTGGGGTTTGAATGATAAGTGGATTGCACATAACGGCCGTATTACAGCCGACTACCTGGCACAAAACAATCCCGAAATCATCATGTTCCATGCTTATTATTCGCCTATGGTGCCGCTTGAGGATGCCAATGGAGATGCATGGAACGAGATGACGCTCACCTTGCAAGCTTACGCCGAAGCCAATGATTACGAATTAGCTGCCGCTTATGGCGTCATCCCGTTTAACACCCATTATTACTACGTGCGCCGTGACTTTCCAGACAGCGCTGCCATCATCAAGCAAATCCAGGAAACGGATTATTATTGGGTGATGGATGTTGCTGACCGCACCTCAATTGATTTTGCGCCCAGCGAATAAATTTGCGGGCAACAGACAACCTTGCGTTGAATACAAAGGCTACCCTCGTGGCCTGATATTTCACACCAACCAGTCGGCATAGGCCGACTTCGTATTTGTTGGCGCGGTTTAAACCGCTGGCTACCAAGCCCACAAAGATCAAAAAAGTCCCAACCATTGGTTGGGACTTTTAATAAACAGATGTTTTTGCAGACGACTACGCAGCTTTTTTCAAGACAGGCAGGCCGTTCTTGCTTTCGCTGACCATGTACCCTTCTGGTACCGCATCCAAGGCACCATCTTTTTCTTCTTTAGCGAAGAAATAGATGGTCTGTTGACGGCCGTTTTTCAATGTGGTTGTACGTCCATGTAAAATGTAAGTGCGATCTTTTGAATTTGTATAACTGAATGCCATATTTATCCTTCCTTGTAGGCTATAAGAACTAGGAGCCTAAACTGAATTTTTGATTTAAGTCTGATGCCATGAATCATCATGCCCACCAGAGGTACATACTAAATCAAATTGAGTTGAAGAGCAAAAAAAAAGTGCCGTAGATGAGGTACACATGAGGGGAAAGCGCACCGACAACCTTTGACGCGCTATTTTGGGGTGTTATACTTTAGTCCATGTCAGAAAAAGATAAATTAGTCTCGCAAAGCGAAGACTTTAACGAATGGTATAATTCATTAGTCCTGCGTGCCGATCTGGCCGATTATGGCCCTGCCCGCGGCACAATGATTGTCAAACCTTACGGTTGGGCCTTGTGGGAAAATCTACAACAGGCACTCGACCGTCGCTTTAAAGCGACTGGCGTGCAAAATGCCGGCTTCCCCATGTTTATTCCCATGAGCTTTTTGCAAAAAGAAGCCAAACATGTCGAAGGTTTTGCCCCTGAACTGGCCGTTGTTACCCATGGTGGTGGCGAAGAATTAGCCGAGCCGCTGGTTGTGCGCCCTACATCCGAAACGATTATCGGTCATACCTACGCCAATTGGGTGCAGAGTTATCGTGATCTACCCATCCTGATTAACCTTTGGAATAGTGTTGTGCGTTGGGAAAAACGCACCAAATTATTTTTGCGCACGTTGGAATTTTATTGGCAAGAAGGGCACACAGCACATGCAACTGCTGCCGAAGCTGCCGAACGTACCCAAATGATGTTGGATGTGTATGCTGATTTTGCGTTGAATGAAGCGGCCGTTCCCGTGATACCCGGTGAAAAATCGGAGATGGAGCGTTTTGCTGGCGCGGATCAGACTTTGACGATTGAAGCGATGATGGGCGATGGCAAAGCGCTGCAATCTGGCACATCGCATAACTTGGGGCAAAATTTTGCCAAAGCGTTTGACATCACTTATTTGGATCATAATAATGAAATCCAACATTGTTGGACGACTTCTTGGGGTTTGAGCGCACGCTTTATTGGCGCCATTATCATGACACACGGTGACGATCATGGCCTGGTGCTGCCACCACGCCTCGCGCCGATTCAAACGGTGATAATCCCGATTTACCGCAAAGATAAAGATAAAACTGTGGTATTGGAAGCCGTAGAGCGCATCAATCAGGAATTAACAGCCGCCGGTATCCGTGTCAAAGTGGATGATCGTGAGAACCTCACGCCGGGCTATAAATATAATGATTGGGAACTGCGTGGTGTGCCGACTCGGGTTGAAGTTGGGCCACGTGATGTCGCCAAAAACTCGGTGGCGTTGGCACGCCGTGATATTCCTGGACGCGACGGCAAGCAGTTTGTCTCACAAGAGGGTCTGGCGCAAACGGTGCAGGATTTGTTGGTTGAGATTCAGCAAAACCTACTGGACAAGGCCACCAAATTCCGCGATGAAAACACGTTTGATGTCGATAATTATGATGATTTCAAAACGGCCGTTAAAACTGGCTTTGCTCGTGTTTGGTGGGATGGTACCAATGCAGATGAGACGCAAGTGAAAGAAGAAACCAAAGCCACCATTCGCTGCTTCCCATTTGAACAGCCAGAAGGCACAGGTATCTGCTTTTTCACCGGCCGACCTGCTAGCAAAGTAGCGATTTTTGGACGTGCATACTGATTTTTAACTTTGGACTGGACATTGTTTTTTCAAAGGTCAGGTGGGCACAAAGCAAACCTGGCCTTTTTTATATTGAGGAGAGGTAATATCAATGAAACTTTCACAAACATTTGGCAAGACTTTACGTGAGGCGCCGGCTGATGCAGAGATGCTTAGCCATCAACTGCTCATTCGGGCTAATTTTGTACGGCCGATCGGCGCCGGTATCTACACATTCATGCCTTTTGGTTATCGCGTGTTACGTAATATCCAGCAAATCATGAGTGAAGAAATGGATGCAATTGGTGGGCAGGAAATGTTGATGCCGAATTTGCATCCTGCCGCTTTGTGGCAAGCAACGGGGCGCTGGTCAACGATGGACGTGTTATTTCGTTTCCAGACTGATAGTGCCCGTGAATATGCCTTGTCGCCCACCCATGAAGAGGTGGTTGTTGATTTAGCCTTGCGCGAGATTGAAAGTTATCGTGATTTACCTCAAGTTATTTACCACATTAACAAAAAATTTCGCAACGAATCACGGGCGCGCGGCGGTTTGCTGCGCTTACGCGAATTCATCATGAAGGATGCCTACAGCTTGGATACGAGCGAAGCGGCACTGGATGAATTTTACCCCCAGATGGTGCAAGCTTACTTTAATATTTTTAAACGTTGTGGGGTTGAGGTAACGGCCGTTAATGCTGATGTCGGTGCGATGGGCGGCACAGCTTCACAAGAATTTGTGATTCCGCATCCGCAAGGCGAAGATATGTTCATCGCTTGCACGGGTTGTGATTATGCCGCCAATGTGGAAGCGGCCGAATTTGTGCGTGATGGAATCGCTGCGACTGAATTGGCAGACCTTGAAAAAGTGGCGACGCCGGATTGCAAGACGATTGCTGATGTGGCGGCGTTCGTGGGTGTGCCGGAGAGCCAAACGGTGAAGGCAGTCTTTTATTGGTGGCGGCCGTGGGGTGGGGATGATGACGGCCGTTTCATTTTTGTGCTTGTGCGCGGTGATTTGGATGTCAACGAAGTCAAAGTGATCAATGCTTTGGGAGATGGTGACCTGCGTGCAGCTACCGATGCAGAAATCATCGCCGCTGGGGCTGTGCCTGGTTATGCCTCTGCGATTGGCCTGGATGTGGCCAAAAATGTAGCAAGCAGCGGTGTGCTTGTGTTGGCTGATGAATCTATTAAGGCTGGTGGAAATTTTGTCGTGGGTGCCAATGACAGCGGTTACCATTATACCGGAGCCAACTATCCACGTGATTACGCCATCACACAAATGGCTGACATTGCCCAGGCAGATACAGGCCATCAATGTCCACATTGCGGTGGCAGCCTGGAAGCCCGGCGGGCAATTGAAGCAGGACATTGTTTCAAATTAGGTACACGCTATAGTACGGCCGTTAACGCCACCTATCTCAACGAAAGTGGCAAACCGCAGCACATTGTTAGGGGGTCTTATGGCATTGGCTTGGACCGCCTGATGGCCATTATTGTGGAAGAACACAATGACAAAGATGGCATTATCTGGCCCGCCAGCATCGCGCCGTATGCTGTGCATTTGCTTTCTTTGGGTAAAGGGGATGATGTACGCCAGGCGGCTGATGAACTCTATGCCGACTTACAAGACGCAGGTTTCGATGTGCTCTATGACGACCGGGACGTTGGCGCAGGTGTGAAGTTTAAGGATGCTGACCTGATCGGAATTCCCTGGCGCGTGACGTTAGGTTCCCGGGGTCTAAAGCAGAACAGTGTCGAGGTGAAACGACGCGATGCAGATGAGCGCTCCCAAGTTGCGTTAGATGAATTGGTCTCGTTTTTAGATCGTGTTGGTTGATTTTGGGGCACGGATTGGAAAAACACGGATTAAACAATAGCGGTGTTTCCCCTTTCCGTATTTATGTGGTTTATCAGTAAGAGTTGCGTCACGGATGTTGTCAATGAATCAAAGCAGTTTAATTTGATTAGAAGTGGATATACGGCCGTTGACCCCAGCCACCAACGATCTAAACTGATCAAAACAATTCAGTGAGGACAAAATGACAACTCAAGAGAATAAACAATTACAAAAAGCGACCCTTGGCGGCGGCTGTTTTTGGTGTCTGGAAGCCGTATATAATGATTTGCAGGGTGTTGAAATGGTTGCGTCTGGTTATACAGGCGGACATGTAGAAAACCCGTCTTATCGCGCTGTTTGCAATGGCACAACTGGCCATGCAGAGGTGGTGCAAGTTACGTTTGACCCCGCCATCACCACATTCAAAGAGATTTTGCAGATATTTTTCACCATCCATGATCCGACGACCTTAAACCGGCAAGGGGCTGATGTGGGCACACAATATCGCTCGGCTATTTTTTATGCGGATGAGGTACAGCGGGAAACGGCCGTAGCCCTAATCAACGAACTCGAAGCAGAAAAGGTATGGTCAGACCCTATCGTGACTGAAGTCGTCCCCTTAGGCACATTTTACGTCGCCGAAGATTATCACCAGGACTATTTCAGATACAACAGCAATCAGCCCTACTGCCAATTTGTAGTGGCGCCTAAACTGAAAAAATTCCGTAAACAGTTCGCAGAAAAGAGAAAAAGTGGATAAAAAGAAACGCGCAGACTACAACGAATACTTCGACGGACTCAGCACAAGTTTTGGGAAAAACGAATTCGTTCCTTCTAAAATTCGTTGTAGTCATCCTGACAACGTGTAAAAGCAACTAACTCGTCATGTACAAAACTAAGGAGGGAGTAATTGTCGAATTTAGGTAGGCAATCTCCAAATAGCAGGCATTGTCTCACCAAATGCGATATGTTTTGCGCCGAGGAAATCAGCTAATTGTTGGATAGTCGAGTAGACGGATTGCTCCTCAATAGTTGCTTTTTTTACCCACTCCTCAGCATAAACCGCATGAACATGTAATGTCCCTGTTTTACGATCCAACTTCGGATCGATACGCCCCACCAATTGATCACCATGCAAAATCGGCAGCACATAATAGCCATATTTGCGTTTCGCTTTGGGCACATAGATTTCGATGCGGAAATGGAAGTCAAATAGCTGCTCTGTGCGTTCGCGGTTACAAATCAAATTAT
>CAYGMR010000109.1:0-13234 GCA_964350725.1 uncultured Ardenticatenaceae bacterium
ACCGAATTATACCATAGGCTGCGTAAATACTTAGCTTGGTTAAGGTTGCGTAGATTTTTCATTGCGTAATGATTGTTTTATATCAAAGAGAGCTTGCGATTTAGATTAAAGTTGGGCGAGGGGAAACAGAGCAGAGGAAGCGTTAATCAGGTTGGTTGTTTTGGTTAACATCTTGTTCAATACGGCTTAACCTGTTGTTGATGGATTTATTGGCTTGTTGTTGTTCTTGCCGAAGTTGTGATAACTCAGCCAGGATTGTTTCTAGATTGGCTGGCTCTGGTTGGTCGGATACATTCTCATTTTCAGGTTTCTGCCCCAGAAAGTTACTAGCTAAAAAACCAGAGAGAATACCAAATAGACCAACGCCAGCGACAATGACGAATGTTCCTATGAAGCGTCCGGCTGGGGTGATGGGATATAAATCGCCGTAGCCAACTGTTGCCACGGTGACTAATGTCCACCAGATAGCATCGCCTGAAGTTTGGATGTTTGCTAATGGATCGGAACTTTCGGCTTTTAATATACTGATTGAGGCAAATTCGAAGAGCAAAATGACAGCCAGCGTGAGGGTGAGTACGGCCGTTTCTGCACGGTTAGAAAGGAAATTCCTGAGAAAATGATGTGTACCAGCTGCACGCAAAGATCGAATTGTTCTCACAACTCGATAGGCACGCAAAATACGCAAATAGGGGAAACTACCGAATAGATCGAGCCATCCAAATTGTTTGAAAAAATATGTTTTTGTAGATTCAGCAAGGCGCGCCCGAATTAAAAAATCCAATAGAAAAATGGGTGTCATCATTTGTTCAATAAGAAAAACAATTTGTTTTGTTTGGGGATTGTCTATAGAAAAAAAATAAATAAGATTCAACCATGAAAGCAATGTCAAAATAACAATGAAGATTTCGTAGTTTGTTTGTTTGAGTAATACGGTCTTATTGTCAGTCATGGAGAATTAGGTAAAACGCCCAAAGTTTTCAGAAATAAACAATATGGATATGTGCGTTTTCTTGGAGGAAACGGCAACATCCTCACTGTTATTAAATCTTTGATACTGTTGCCGCTTACCTAGATATTTGAGGTGGATTCAACAATGGTTAGTGACTATTTACAAATATGAAACCACAGATTTCTCAAATTAAAAATCTGTGGTTTCAATTACGCATGATTTTTATTTATGCTTCGTCGTCAAATTCTGCTGCTGCGTGCAAGACATCAGACGCACCAATGGCAGCGGAACCTTCAGCGATTTCGGCAATGCCGTCGGCAGCCAAATCTTTCGCAGTTTCATCAAGGGCATCAGCCATTTCGATTTCTGCCATACCTTCGACGATTTCAACCATACCTGATACGGCCAAAACATCACTGGCTGCGGCCAATTCATCAGAAACTGCCAGGCGATCAAGCCCCTCGGCGACTTCATTGGCACCCAAGGCGCCAACATCTTCACCAGCGTCCCCGATCAAGGCGGCAATGCTTTTGGTCGCTGTAGAATGGAAAACACTTTCTGCAGCCATGTCACGTAAGAGTTCGCTGCGGTCATGCAAGAATGCTGCTAAAACTGGCATGTCAATTTCAGCAACGACATCACCGACAACACCTAATTGTCCAGAGATGCCTGCCAACTGCATACTCCAGTCCAAATCATCTTCACCTAGCTCTGATAAAAGGGCCCCCAAAATCTCAATGTCTTCAGATGCAGATAACATCGCAGCACCTTCAGCAATATCGGTGATTCCTGCAGTGCCAACAACCTCGCTGAGGATGCTCGTGCGCTCGGCGGCGGCTAAATCATCAAGGCCGTGTGTGATATCGGCCGTACCCGCGACCAATGCTTCCTTACTGACCTCTTCAACATCACCAGCAACAGCTAATTCTTCGAGACCATCAACAACTTCGAGGGTTCCCGCCATTTCGGCAATATCAGCAACGATTTCTACATCATCTGCAATTTCTTGAATTTCATTTTGATCGGTCATGATTTTTCCTTTGTATGATAGTATAAGAGGCGGGTTACTTAAACCAGCCTCTATGCAAAAATTATTCAGAACCGGCGGCGGCTTGATCGTCGCTGGCCGTTTCTTCTAGGTCTAAGATGTTTTCTGATGCTGTTTTAACTTCGTCATGTTCCAAAGCTGCGCGCAATTTTTCTTCATCTTCATTGGAAAGAGAAGTTTGGTAAACTTTGCCACCAAATTTTGCCATCTCGGGCAAGACTTTATCTTCTGTGGCGTCAATGACGAGTACGAAAATAGCTGCGCCACCAATTTCAAGTGATTCACCAACTTCTTTGATGAATTTGTTATCAACGCCTAAGTCTGTGCTTTTACCAAAGATTCTAGAAAGCAAAGCTGTGAAAAGACCCCAGAAGATTGGCCCGCCGAAGATCAAACCGATCAAGAACCCCCAAAAGAAACCCCAAGTTGTGACAGTACCGAGATATTTTTTCTCCAAAGTTTGTTTAACTTTGACTTTGCCTTTTTTGTCTTTTGTAGCTAATGCGGCATCTTCCAACTTCAAGACCTGCATTTTTTGTAGCTCGCCCAACTCAGTAAATGCTGCGCGACCTTTTTGTTCATCATCATAGGTGATTGCGATTAAAGTACTCATAAATTTTCCTTTTTATGGGTTTACCATAGCAAAAGCGCAAAGGCTTTACCTTTTTACCAATGTTATGGTTAACTTTTAAATAAATATATTTGGGTATAAACTAAACTGAGAATGATTATACAAGAAGGTTTGTTTTTCTGAAACAGTTGGTAACTGCAAATGGTGTAAACAAGTATTATTTTAGGCTTATACTAATCATATGTCATATGCTGTCGATTGTTTGAATTCAGCTTTGACTGCTGTCGGTTCGCCTTGAGCATAGATCTTTGTATGCCAATACCACTCATATTCATCATCAACTAACTCGGCTTGGATTTGGAGAGTGACGGTATCACCCGCGATGACTGGTACTGGTTCCAGGAAGGGGAAAAAGCCACGGCCGTATACCTCTGCCACTTTTTTTGTATAGGGACTATTAGAAAAAGTGATGCCATCAGTAAGCTGAACATCAAACCAAATCAGCACGCCGTGGGCTGTACCGTTGCGCATAACTTCTTGCACCAAGGGTGACTTGTTCACATTCGGGTTTTCTATCGTTGCATAATCTAACACGGCCCAGACTTGTGGTTTCACAAGCAAGTTGAGGGCGCGAATGGTTTCGGTATCATCATGCACCCACCTGTTGAGCATAACTTGTTTGGCGGCATTCATGTTCAAGCCATACGGATAATCCCACGGCCTTATAATTTCATTGTAAATGACACTCGTTTCGACCACAGCGGCCCATAATGTATCTTTTTGCGGAATTAATAAGCCACCAGGGGCAAGATGGCGTTGGCGTGCATCCAGAATTGTGGGGATATGGGCCGAGAATAATGGCAATACACCGCGCAAATCTGACACGATAATATCTGCTTGTTGTGGTAATGTTACATCTGTTGAAAAATCGTGAATGAACTCGATCCGATCGGCAAATCCATTTGCTTGGGCGATTTCCTGGGCTAGATGAACTGCATCGTTTGGTTCAATGGCGTAAACTTTTTTGGCACCAAACTTGCAGGCTAAAAGGGCATGTATGCCAGTCGCTGCCCCAATATCCAAGACAACAGAATCTGGTTTCACCACGGATTTCAATGCATAGGCATAGGCATCCATTCGTACACGGTCGGCAATCATACGGCCGTAATCATCTAAGCTGTATACAGACATAGGGGATGTTTAGGGTTTTGTTTGATTTCAAAAATTGCATATTGCGTATTTCATGATGGATTTGATACGCAATACGCAATATGATCTTTCTTTTATAGACCTAAAAGTTGTGTTTTCTTGGCGGCAAACTCTTCATCCGTGATGATGCCATCTTTATTTAACTGTGCCAGGCGTTCGATTTGGTCTAAAGGGTCGTCCGCGCTACCGCCTCCGGCTGCATCATCTTTTGCATCTTCTTGTTCAATGTACTCGTATTCGTCGTCGTTTACTTCTTCTTTCGGGATGTTCAACTGCGTCATAGCCTGATTAAGTTCTTCATCAGAAAGCTCTTCAGCCGGTTTACCTGTATATTGTTCGACCTTATCAACATCCTTTTTACTTAATTTATAAACGGCTGCACTTCCGAGGGCTACCATACCACCCACTAAAATGATCCGCCTTCTACGTCGCCGGCGTCGCATTCTGGCTACCCTGCGTCGTGTCATACGACGCGCTGCCATGCGGGCTGGACCGCGTCCTACTCCTCTTCCCACACCTCTACGTCTCATAGTTTTTAACCTCCATTCTTGTTGTTTAACAAATAATAACTTTATGCATTATAACATAGACATTTGCAATTGCCGTTTATTATGTCCGTAAGTATATGGGATTGCTAAAAATCCAACCCCGTTCTTTGCCCATATAAGGAATACGGCATTCGACGCGGTATGCGCCGGGCTTATTGGGGATATGGGTGAGGGTGGTTTCGTTGTCAATCTGGGCCACGATCTCACCATGGCGAATCATGCGTATGTTGGTGCGGATGGGTGTACGAATTTGTAAGGTTGCGCCAGCATCGATCTGAATTTCTTGCCCCATGATGCCGCTGTTAACGCCTTTGCCAGTGAAACGAAAGCCCTTTGTTGGATGGGCCATATCGTAACCTACCCATGAATTACCCTTGCCAATGGCCTTTAAGACAATTTGACGATCGTGCTCAACATCCCCATTGAGTGGCTCTGCTGTCAAGATATGATTGTTGACAGCGCGAAACAGGAATTCATACGGATAGATATCACGACTGATGGAGGCTACTTTCATTGGCGTGGCATGGGCATCACTATTGCCAATGGCGGCAATATGTTTGCCTTGTGCTAACAGTTCATCCCATAGCGCTAACGTTTCAGGTTCAGGGCCAGTGAGATGTTTTTCTGGATTTAGCCCAAACGGGATGGCTGTCATCCAGCCGAGTATTTTATGTTTCCACCATAGCTTGCCCAATTTTTCGGCTAATCTGTTTTTCATGCAGGACATGTAGTTCCAGATTTCTAGACCCGTGAAGCCGTCAATGTCCCAATCGTGCCAACCAAGATTAGGTTCGTTGACGATGGGGACATCCAATTCGTGGGGATGTGCCAGGAAGCCATAACCACCGGCAGCAGTGGTCTCATCGATTAATTTTTGGGGATCGGCTGCATAGGCAGCCATTTCTTTGTTAGCACCATAGACGAGGAAATGACTGGCTTGCGGTTGTCGGCGCACATTGTGGACTTCTTCGCCGGTGAGTAAAAGACAACGGCCGTTTTCATTCTCATAATAACCTTCAACATCTTGTACCCAAATATTGTGGTCGGTGACGATCACAAAATCCAAGCCAGCTTTGATCGCATCTGCAGCGATAGCTGCATGATATTGTTCCCCGTCTGAATAGGGGGTGTGCATATGGCAGTTACCCACGTATTCGTACATAATAATTAACGGCCTGTCCAACTGGGACGCAGGTAGATAAACCAGTACACCAAGCCCACCAATAAAGCCCCGCCAATGATATTGCCGATGCTTACCGGTACAAGATTAGCTAGGAAAAAGTTTGACCAAGTCAAATCGGCATAATCGGCTGTTGTTTTGCCGATGTCGCTCCAAAATGAAGCGGGCGCGCCCGCTTTGATCAGCAAACCTATGGGAATAAAGTACATATTGGCGACGCTGTGTTCAAATCCGGCCGCGACAAAGGCTGTAATTGGGAAGATGACAGCCAGGATTTTATCGGTGGCTGTGCGTCCCCCCATGGTTAGCCAAACGGCCAGACAGACCAATGCATTACAAAAAACGCCCAGCATGATCGCTTGTACAAACCCATATTGCATCTTGCTATTAGCGATATTGAGTGCATTTAGGCCAACCGCACCTTGATTAAAGGTATATTGACCGGTGAGAAAAATGCCTACGGCCGTTAAGATCGAGCCTACAAAATTACCTAGATAAACAATGCCCCAATTTTTCAGAAGCTTTCTCGTGGATACTTTGCCACCTGCCCAGGCCATCACAATCAAATTGTTGCCGGTGAATAATTCGGCACCAGCACCAACCACGAGGATTAGCCCTAAACAAAATACAAAGCCACCAATAAATTTGCTTATGCCATAGGGTAAAACGCCAGCGGTGCCAGTTGTTGCTGTGGTAGCAAAGATGGCACCTAAGCTGATGAACGCTCCGGCTAATATAGCTAGCGCAAACATGCGATAAGGGCCTAAGTCCGCTTTGGCAACGCCGATTTTTTCTGCTTTTTGTGCCATTTCGGCTGGTAACAGCGCATCCATGGATAAAGTTAAATTCTCGTTATTTTGCATTTTTCCTTTCTTCCCAAATATTGATGATGGATTATAATGCAAGCTAGAGATGCAACCAATAGATATAGTAGATAGGAACATGGGGGATTTTCGATGGCAAAAACTTTAGGGCTTTGTTGGTTTTTAAGTTTGTTGATTATTTTATCTGCCTGTCAGATGCTGGCACCGGATGCACGGCCGCTTTTGCCTGCAACGGCCGTTGCCACCCCCACCACATCTGCTGAAGCAGCAGCGACTGCATTTACAGCGCAGCAGCAAAGTCAAACACCAGCAATGGTCACAGTTCCGTCAAGCTTTGCTACGGCCGTTCCCGCCCAACCATCTTGGCCCGATATAAGCGCACTGCCCCCTGAATTTACCTATCAGCCCACTGCCACCTGGGAGCGCTATGCTGCTGATGGCCAGACATTTATCGCTTGGCGCAGTCAAGCGGCTGAATTTGCATCGGAAACGGCCGTTGACACTCTAATTCAAGATGCAAGTTCAGGCGTAACTGATTTCATATCCTCTAACCCCATGCCAACTTTAATTGGTGAACGCAATTGGTTGTGGATCGATTTTACGTATATGCCGGGAGCAACGGCCGTTGCGGGGGAACCGATTCAAGGCTTCATCGCCATTCAAAACGATGGTCAAACAGAGACCATCGTTTGGGCAGAAGCGCCGCAAGTAAATTACGAGCAGCTGCTAGAACACCTGTTTTCTGAGGAATAACACCCAATTGCTGTAGGTGGGTAACTGGAACGCGGGGGCAGGCATACATCGTATCACGGAACAAACACGGAGATTCTGGGGAGTTGATCTGGGGAAGAACGGCCGTTTTGTGCATCATTTATGTTCGGCAGATAGCCATTAACGATGTATTATTATAATTAAATAAATTGTTCGGGCTTATTTGCGATTATTTCCTACCTAGCCAAGCCAAATCGTTAAGTCTGGCACCCAAAAAGTAGTCATAATTTAATCTGGAAGAACTTTCTATGATCCGTTGCCTCAAACTTTCCATTATTATTGTGGTCCTATTTCTTGTTGCCTGCAATGCAGACAATCATGATGTTTCATCTGAAATTAGCGGGCAGGTCTTGATTTGGCATACCTGGGAAGGGAATGAGGAAGTTGTTCTAAACAAAATCCTCAATAATTTTACAGAACTATATCCTGATGTCACCATCGTTGCTGAAAGTTTCCCTGCCGAGGAATTGGAAGAAGCTTTTGTAAATAATGCGAAATTGGGTTTAGGCCCAGACGTCGTAATTGCACCATCAGATTGGGTCAAACGTTTGTCTCAAAATGGTTTAATTGTTGATATTCAGGCGCAAAATGTTGAAACAGATGAATATTTGACTGGTGCCTTAAGCACACTTCAAAATGAAGACAGTCTGTTGGGAATCCCCTTATCTTTGAATACATTCGCCCTGTTCTATAATAAGAACTTGCTAAACTCAAAAGTTGCAGCCGATTCAGCCACCGCAACCTTGTTAGAACTCGTTCAAGAACAAAAACAAATCATAACTGATACAGAGCGCTTGCAAGCGCTTGACAATCTTTTGGTTCAGATCGAGACAAGTTCTGAACTTACTGAAACAATTGAGCCGGCATCAGACCTAGAATCGCTTTTACAACAAGCAAAATTAGGACAAAAAGTAGCCATGCCGAGTGATTTTTATGGTGCTTTTTGGGGGATTCAAGCGTTTGGTGGGCAGTTGTTTGATGATGAAGGCCGACTCATTTTGAATCAGGGTGGGTTTGCCAACTGGTTGGGTTGGCTCAAGCAGGCGCAAGCTAACCCTAACATTTTCCTCAATCGGCGTACCGATACATTACGAGACCTGTTTACCTCTGGCTCGGCTACTTATTATATTGGTGATTCCAGGGAATTACAGATGTTGCAGGAAGCGATGGGGACAGATGTTGTTGGCGTTGTACGTTTGCCCGGCCAACAAAACAAATCAGCAGGCCCTTTTCTTAAAGTGGATGCTATGATGTTTAGCAAAGCTTCGGCTGCGGATACACGGGCTGCTTCGCTGCGGCTAGCTGAATATTTGACGAGCGCTGAACAACAGCAGGAATTAGCTTTGTTAGCTGGCAGGTTGCCCATTAATAAGCGTGTTACCATTGACCCCCGAATTTCGCCAATAGTTGCTGAATTGATTGCCCAAAGCAGAACGGCCGTACCCATCCCTTTGGAGGATCTGGAAAAGTTCGGTGATGTTACCACTTTTGGCGATGATTATTATGCACAAGTGCTAGATGGTGAGACAACAGTAGTCGAGGCAGCTAATTTATTAACCAAGCAAGTCAACGATAAATTCAATATTGACACACAAGTGACAAATATCGTGGCAGATTGTGACCTCGGCGGTTCGATTGATGTGTGGCATCCATGGGTAGAAGTAGAAGAAGAAGTTTTAACCCAGATAACAAATAAATTTATGCTAAGGTGTCCAGAAGCCAATGTTAACCTGAGATATATAAATGGCGCTGAATTACTCGACCAGTATCTCAAAGCAGTCAACTCAGAGGAACAGCCAGATTTAATATTAGGGAATAATCAATGGATCGCTGATTTGGCGAGTGCAGAGCTTATTCGCAATGTTGAAGAAGATATCGATGGTGAATTTCTGCAACGTTATCGTGCCGTTGTCGAACAATCTGCGCGTTATCAAGAAGGTCTTTATGGCATCCCCATCAACATGGATTTGATGGCTTTGTACTACAACAAAACATTGGTCGAAGATCCCCCAGTTGTGTTAGATGATGTGTTAACTTTAGCGAGTGCAGACACACCATTTGCTATCCCACTTGGTTTTATTGAAAGTTATTGGGGTATTTCTGCTTTTGGCCTCAGCGATGGTGGTGCACTCTTTGATGAAGAAGGACGTTTCGCCATCGGGGTGGTTGGATTGCCCGAATGGTTAGATTGGCTTCAAACCGCTGGAAATCAAAGTGGGATTGTTTTGAGTAATGACACCGAATTATTAACATCCCGTTTTACCGAACAAGAAGTGGCGTATTTAGTTGGAAGTGCTTCCCAATTGGGCGAAATACAGGCAGAATTAGATGCTGATTCTCTCGGGCTTATTCCGCTTCCTTCCGGCTCACCACTGCTGTTTGTTGATATGCTGATGGTGAATGCACTATCTGGGGAAGATGAGCAAGCATTAGCGCTCCGTTTTGCCCAATTTATGACGGATGTTGAAAACCAAAATCTATTAATGCTACAGGCGGGCCAAGTGCCGATAA
Organism: uncultured Ardenticatenaceae bacterium; assembly: GCA_964350725.1. Lineage (GTDB taxonomy): Bacteria > Chloroflexota > Anaerolineae > Promineifilales > Promineifilaceae > JAACFF01. The sequence continues at coordinate 9,612 of CAYGMR010000109.1, forward strand.
ATGTTAATGTAGATACTGTCGTTCAACCTGTTATTCATGGCTTTGTTGAACAGGCAGGGTCAGTCGTTGTGATCCCCAATATATCGCAAATGGAGCCTGTGTTCCAGTGGGGTGATCTTGTCTATGAACAAGTGTTTGAAGGTGAAATCGCGCCCTTGGATGCAGTGGGGAATTTCATTTCTAATGTTGATGCGACCAATGGGTTCGAGGTTGTCGAGGCAGATATTCCGATTGAGGAGGGGTGTACAGATGAGGGTGAAGTGTCGTTGTGGCATGATTGGTCGGAACCTGAAGCGTTGGCCTGGCAAGAGGTGATTTCTGGATTTGTTGAAATATGTCCTAACATTCAAATTTTGACGATGCAAATTCCAACTGTTGATTTGACACGGCAACTAACCAGTACTTTGCAAGCGGATAGCGATTTATTACCGCCTGATTTTTTCATTGCATCACATGATCAACTTGATCTTTATCGGGAGGCTGGGCTCGTGCGCAATATTGCACCGCTAGCAGATAATAATTTGTTGGTTGACTTTTTGCCTAAGGCATTAACGGCCGTTTCCACTGATGAAGAAATTTACGGATTACCACAAACCTTGCGCTTGCCTGCGCTTTATTACCGCTCAGATTTAGTGGCAGAACCCGCCATCACATTTGATGGCTTATTAAGTCAGGTGGTCGGTGACTATAAAATTGGCATGCCAACATCCTTCTTTAATATGCTTTGGGGGGCGTCGGCATATGATTGTGTGCCCTGTCAAACAGGAAATTTTCTTAATGACCAGGGCGATTTAGCCTTAACCAATGCTGATATTACAAATTGGGTTTCTTGGTTAGAATCTATGCAAGCAATTGGCAATGTTACCTTTAGCGATGACGAAGAGCTTTTAGCCTCAATGTTTATCAATGGCGAAATAGATTACCTTGTTGCTGGTCCTGCTTACCTCAATGGGTTTCAGGATGCATTAGGCATTGCCAATGTGGGGGTTACAGTATTGCCCCAAAGCTCCGAAGAACAGCTATCTGCACCGTTTTTGCTCGTGGATGCGTTTATGTTTTTCCAAGAAACACCAGAAGACCAAACTCGGTTAGCTTTGCGTTTTGCTGAATATGCCTTGCAAAGCAGTAACCAGACTTTTTTGATGCAGGCAGCTAATATCGTCCCTGTCAACGATTTGGCACTCATTACGGCAGATGATGCGGCCATGCTTGCATTTATAAAGGAATTGGAATCCAGCATATTGTATCCAGATAAAAAAATATTTGATTTGATTGTTGCTGAAGAGCCGCTTTATTCAGCATTTGATAGCTTAGGCAACATTCGTAATTAACTTAGCGTTTTGGATCGAATGTTGCTTTATGGAAGCGTCTTTTTAGCCTGATTTTATTTGTAGACACTTCCTTATTCACTGAATAGAGGACCTATGTTATCTGAAAGCCTCACCCAATTGCGTCAATTAATAAATAGATTGATCATTTTTGTCGGACGACCTCAAGTTCGAATGCAACTCATTGCACTTGCGCTGGTGATTTTATTGGCTTTGATTATTTCCTTTGTGATCTGGCGGTTAATTGGTCCCCCACTAAACCGCGTTATCAAAGCACGCTTGCAGGGACGGACAAGAGCTGTTGCTAAATTTTTGGCACTGTTGTTAAAGGGAATTACTGTACCAATTTTAGCATTAGTTTTTTCTGGTTATGCGCGTAATGTTTTGCAAGCGAGGGGGCAGTTGACGGGGCTTCTTGTGGAATTGGAGCAAGTATTTTATACAATTTTGGCGTTTGAGATTTTGATAGCGATTTTATATTCGAATCTCAGCCCAGAGCAAATACGCCGCTACCATTATCGTTTGATACGGCCGTTATTCTACGTCATTCTTTTCTTACAGATACTCAACCATTTCATCAACCTCGGTGATTTAGCATCCATTGTTTTGCTGGAATTATTCGATAGTCCTATAACCATTCGTGCATTATTTATTGCTACACTTGGTTTCTATTTTTGGGTAGGGCTTGTTAGTGCCATGCACACTTTTATCCAAAATCTGATCGTCAAACACACCGCTATTGACAAAGGATCATCGGAAGCCATCTTAACAATTTTGCATTACACACTAATTGCATTGGGATTTTTCTATGTAATTAGCCAGCTAAATTTAGACAGCACAACCGTGGCCGCCATCATGGGAGGGCTGTCGGTTGGCATTGGATTTTCCCTGCGTGAGGTACTCAGCAATTTCATCAGTGGTATCTATTTGTTGTTTGAGCGTTCTCTCCAGCCTGGTGATGTTATTTCAGTTGATGGTGAGATGGGGGTTGTCAAAGATCTCAGCATTCGCGCCACAACAGTGAGCACCTTAAATAATATTGAATTGGTTATTCCAAACCAGACATTTTTCACTTCTTCGTTTAAGACCTTTACCGGTACAAATAAAGCGGACAGAAAAGTGCGCTTTGCCGTTGGTGTGCGAACCAGTTGTGAAAATGATATGCGTCAAGTTTTGAGTTTGCTTAAAGAAACCGCGCTCAAACATCCCGAAATTTTAAAAGAGCCCGCGCCTGATGTATGGGTGCAGGAAAGTTTCGGTGACAATGTGGTCGACTATCGCTTGATGTTATGGATCGAATCTCCAGTGCGCATTAACCCTGTTAAGAGTGAGGTGATTCAACTGGTGTGGAATGCCTTCTTAGAACATGATATTGGCTTGACTTTCCCCGATTTGGAACTGCACTTCAACCCTAGCTTGCAAAAATCATTGCAAACGAACCTGCTTGATCAAAAGACAACAACGAATTGAGGGGAAACGAATTCGCTCTTTTCTCAATTCGTTGTTGTCGATAAAAAGGTTTAGCAAGATCGGTTCGGTTACCGTAGAGAACGTTTGCGTATAAACAAAGTCGTTATTGTTAATAAACCGAGTAATGAAACCGCGAATACAAAATTGACGGTTGATCCAGCCGTTGAAACCTGCTGCAAGTTAACGGCCGTAGGCGTAAACGCAACCTGATAATCTTCAACTTCACCACTGAAAGCATGGCCAGCGGGTGATGGGGTGCCGGCCGCATAGGTATCTAACCCATTGCAAACCCCACTGTCATCACGTTCGGTTAAACGCACGCGCAGATAAAGCGCAGCGCCGTCGGCGGCATTGTTTGGTAGAGTAAAGTTGACGGCGATTGGTTGACTATCGCTGCTGCTGACTGGCAGGTTGGCAACAATATGCTCGTCGTGTCCCCCCAATGAGTCATTAAAATCACCATCACCACTAGGCAATAAAATTGCGCCATCAGTAAAGTCGAGCCATGCATTGAGGCAGGCATCACCGTTGTTGACTGTGATATCAAAACGGCCGTTGCCACCACTCCAATTGTTAGCATTCGCGAAACTAACCCCATCTTCATCATCTGGAGTTGCACAGTTGCCGATTTGCGGGGAGCCGGTGGCATTGTTATCGGCTAACGCATCAGCACTCGGTACACCCGATGTCTCGCCATCCAGGCAAGGTCCCAAATACGGGCCGCTAATGTGATGACTGGCGCCGGTTGTTGCGGCCGTACCATAACTTGTAGGCAAATCACCCCAATCACGATTGATTTCATTGGTGAACGTACAATTGATGGTT